>JAXISQ010000105.1:0-6193 GCA_034680505.1 Noviherbaspirillum sp. | reverse complement strand
TTGCTGCGGGCATGGAGATAGGCTTGCGCGTTAATCTATCCACATACACATGCACAAAATGACCTTGTGCCGCGACTTGATCTTCATCACCGCGGAAGATACCAATTTCATAGCGCACACTAGAATTGCCTAACTTACTTACGCAAAGTCCAGCAGTTACTGACTCAGGAAAGGTCACTGGTGCAAAATAATTACAGTGACTTTCAATCACTAAACCTATCGCTTCACCGTTATGAATATCTAAGGTGCCATGCGAAATTAAAAATTGATTGACCACAGTATCAAACCATAAGTAATACACCACATTATTCACATGACCATATGCATCGTTATCCATCCAACGTGTCGTAATAGGATAAAAATGTTTGAAATCTTTTTTAGTTTTAGGAGTGTCGCGCATTATTTTTTTATCACAAATGCCACGCCTGTCACTGCAAGCAGCATGCCGGCAATGCCAATGAGCGTGAACGTTTCAGAAAATAACAACCAAGCTAGCATCGCCGTTAAAGGCGGTGTGAGATACATCAAACTAGAAACATGGGTTGCTGCGTTATTGCGTATCAAGGCATACAATAAAAACATGGCACCTATTGATAATGCAAATATAGACCATAACAATGCCACTATAAAACGCGGCGTCCATTGTACTGTGGCTAGAGAAAAATTCAGATCTTCCAACCAAATAGCAAAGGGCAGCGTAATCAGCAAGGAAGCGGTGAATTGAATGATGGCACCTGAGCGCAAATCAAATCGTGGACAATATTTTTTTTGATAGAGCGTACCTGCTGTAATTGCAAATAAAGCCATCACACAGAAAAACACTGTCAAAGCTGTAACGCCTTGTAGTGTCATTTTATTTGAGACGACTAAAGCAACACCACCCAAACCTAAGATCAAACCTAGCCATTGCCTAAAGCGGACTTTTTCACCCACAAAGCCAGCTGCAAATCCCGTCAGTAAGGGTTGCAAACCCACGATCAATGCAGACAAGCCAGCAGGCATACCAAACTTAATCGCACACCACACACCAGACAAATAACCGGCCTGCACTAATACCCCAGCAAAAGCGATATGCCACATATGACCTCTAGGCCAATCAGCACGTATAAGCATAGCCAGAGGTACTAAAATAACTAAGACGCCTGCATAGCGTAAAGAAAGAAAAGTCAGAGTAGGCGCAAAAGGCAAACCTAATTTCGCCACAATAAAACCTGTGCTCCATATCAGCACAAACAACAATGCCGTGCTGTATTCAGCACCATATTTTTTTATAGCGGAAAAAAAAGACGCGTTAATAAGAGAATTCAATTCTGCTCCAACTTGACAGACTTACAAAATGAATCAGCAATCATCACGGTTTGCAAATGTATAGCGACTGTTTGTTCTATTTCTTTACCATAGCCACCCGCCATCGCAATCGCAATCGGAATACCCCGTTCACGCGCAACTTCACAAACTAAACGATCGCGTGCTGCTAATCCTTCACTAGTTAAACTGAGTTTTCCTAGTCGATCATTTTCATGCACATCAGCACCTGCTAGATAAATGATTAAATCCGGTGAAAAATGCGCAAATAAATCATCTAATGCCGATGTAAGCTGCGTTAAATAAATTTCATCTGTTGTGCCATCTTCTAAAGCAATGTCTCTATCACTCTCTGCTTTTACAAATGGATAGTTATTTTTTGCATGTATCGATAAAGTAAAAATTGCATCATCACGCGCTAAGATAGAAGCCGTTCCATTGCCTTGATGTACATCGAGATCCACAATCGCTACACGTGTTGCACGACGCTCTGCCACCATTAAACGTGAAGCGATGGCAGCATCATTAAATACACAAAATCCTTCTCCACGATCGGCATGCGCATGATGCGTTCCACCTGCTAAATTGACAGCGACACCCTCTTCAAACGCAGCCCGGCAAGCTGCAATAGTGGCACCTGTAGCACGACGCGATCGCTCTACCATCTCGAATGACCAAGGAAAACCAATTGCTCTTTGCTCTTGCGGCGTGAGCAAACCTTGTGCCACACGATGAATATAATCAGGATGATGAGCTAAAGCTAAAACACCATCTGTAGTGTGTGGAGCTTCCATAAAAACCGCATGCGGCAAGGCCTCTTCCACTGCCTCACGCAATAAACGATATTTTTGCATGGGGAAGCGATGCCCATCTGGCAAAGGTAATACAAATCTGTCGCTATAAAAAATTTTCAACGCGGTGACTCATGATTAAAAATGCAGTATTGATAAGACTCTGCCTCAGCGAGTCGTGAAATATTCAAAGTAAAAAATTGCGGTCGAGTCTAGCATGGCGCAAGAATGTAAATCTGCATTCCTACAGCTAGATTACCTACTCGATCTATGCTGCACATTCAATTTACGCAGCAGGTGGTGCGACGCACAAATATGAATTGCAAATCTAACGCACCGTTTCAGTGAGTTGTTGAAAAAATTAATACAGCTTCAGATAAAACACGCATATCCAGTTTCTAGTAAACTACTTAAAATTACCCTTAGTAGTCCAAGAACCATGTCATTTGATTCAATGTCATGTTCTAAAAACTGAGTGCAAATAAACACCAACATCCTGCAACAAGAAAAATAAATAACAGCATGTTTTCACTCACATCTATTTTTACGACTGCTTGTTCAGCCGCTTTATATCTAGGATTTTTTGTTTTAAATGACCTATTTTTTTCTGGACTAGAATATGTCATCGGTGTGAATTGGATATTTTTACCTGCAGGACTGCGTTTACTCTGCACGCTTTTATTCGGCATAGAGGGCGCAATAGGTTTGTTCATTGCAGGGCTAATCATTATTCAATTTTATTTCCCTACTTTTGATTTGATCACAGGTATAGGCGCTGCGTTCATCACTGCAGGCGCACCTTATTTAGTCTACCGACAAGCAATCGCTAGAGGTCTATCGCCTTCATTAGAAGAAATCACACCTAAGACCTTAGGCATCTTGATATTGATCTACTCAGTTATCAGTCCTTTATTGCATCAACTCTGGTTTTCTCTCAGAGGTTACACTCCTGATTCTTTATCTGCATTTTTTGCTATGTTTGTTGGTGATCTGTTAGGCACGTTGATTATTATCTACAGCATTAAATTATTACTCGCATTAATTAGAATGATGCAATCTAAGTCCATCTAATTCTTTTCGCTCTATCCAAGATTTTTAACAATGAAATTTTGACGCAATACTATGCGCAGAATGAGAATTGCGTTAGCACGGACGATTACGCTACGCTAATCGTCCCTACAAATCTTTCACACCTACTACCAAACCGTAGGGTCGAACAGCGCAGCGTATTCGTAAGTAACTTCTCAATTTTTTATTCTTATGCGGACAATTACGCTACGCTAATCGTCCCTACAAACTCGCTACAAATTCGCCCTATAAATTTTGTATCGTACTCGTACTGGACTTTTACTATTTTATTTATCCGCTGACTCAACATACTCTTGTTTTAATTTATCCAATCCTGCCAACATACTGACATAAGCTTGTTCACATTGTGTTGGCTCACCTTTAACACCCAACTCAATATGACGTCTGCGCTGTGCATCACCTACGCTAGGCAAGCTAAAAACTTTCACATCAGAGAATGATGTTTCAATCGCTTCCATTAAAGGGGTGAGTGTTGATTCCATCGATTCATACACAAACACTGATTTTTCTATGTAAGCATGCTGATGAAATAAATGTGAGTAATGTGTATCTAATACCCAATTCATCATAGGTTCTGCCATGACAGGAAAACCAGGCACAAAATAAGTCGCACCACCAATGGCATGAGTAATTGAAAAACCAGGTATCTTATTAAATGCATTCGGAATGATTTCTGCACCTACAGGAAACTCACCCATTTTTAATCTATGCACATTATCTTCAGCTGAATAATCTGGCTCTTTACCCGCTTCACGCGCGACATCCGCAATACGTTCATTAATTTTTTTATGTGCCTCTGGATGTAAGACTAAATCCACACCTAAAGCACGTGCTGCACATAAGCGGGTGTGATCATCTGGCGTAGCGCCTATGCCACCACAAGAAAAAACAATATCTTTACTGGCGAAGGACCGCTTTAACGTTGCGGTAATCCTGTCCGGATCATCACCTATGTATTCTGCCCAACCTAGTTGCAAACCTCGCACAGTGAGTAATTCTATAAATTTTGCGAGATGTTTATCAGTACGTTTACCCGATAAAATTTCATCGCCTATGATGATGATGCCAAATGCCATATTGCAGCCTATCTAATTTTTAAAATTTATATGATTTTTTGCTAACTGATTTTATAAAAACATCCATAGCAAGTACGCATGACTTATATGATGTTTTATTCATTTCTCAACATTATAAAATAAGCATGTAAAAATTTAAGCAACACAAACAGATTGCATCTTACTGCTACAATTCTGCCTCTCTATCGATACACAAAAAAGGAAAATCATGTCTATGATCATGACCGCCTCCGGGCTGCAATACGAAGATCTCAGCGTTGGTGACGGTGAAGAAGCCAAGGCGGGTGATTATGTCAGCGTGCACTACACAGGCTGGATACAAAATCCCGATGGCACACCAGGCGAAAAATTTGACTCCAGTCACGATAGAAATCAGCCTTTTGAATTTGATCTAGGTGAAGGTCAAGTAATTCAAGGTTGGGATCAAGGTGTACAAGGTATGAAAATTGGCGGTAAACGCAAATTAATCATTCCTTCCGATTTAGGCTATGGTGCATATGGTGCTGGCGGCGTGATACCACCGCATGCAACACTAATTTTCGACGTTGAATTACTCGGTGTGTAATCCATGTTGAGACGCGAGAGGCTCTCGCGTCTCAACTAAGCGAAAATTTTATGCTTCAGGCACAAAAACTTTGCGCATATTCTTAGACACTTGCTCTTCGATTTTTGATGCAAAACCTTTGAGCATAAAACCTAATTTAATTTCTAGTTGCGCTTGTTTGTCTAACAGCGCTAGCGATCCAGAAACACCGCTACGCTCAAACTTCAGCAAATCTCCATCCCAAGTCGTCGTCATTTCATAATCTAATTCCATCTGTGCTGCGACTTTTCTAGCCGCTTGACGCGCCTCTTCCAATGACAAATTATGTTCTTGAATTATTTTTATATCCGACATGAAGATTTCCTTAGACTTTGCTGAATTTTTATTGGGCTGACTCTGGATTGAGCCAATTAGGTGGCGTTTGTCCTGATAACGCAGCGATTAAATTATCGGCTGCACAGTTTGCCATAGCTCGGCGCGTAGGCTCTGATGCACTAGCTATATGCGGAGTCAGTACAACATTTGTACAGCTTAAAAATTCCTGATTAAATGCAGGTTCATTTTCAAATACATCCAACCCTGCTGCAGCAATTTGTCCATGTTTAAGTGCAGCGATTAAAGCCGCATCATCAACAATACCACCACGTGCAATATTAACTAAAGTGGCAGTTGGTTTCATCAGCGCGATTTCAGCAGCACCTATATAGTGATGTACTGCAGGTGAATACGGCAATACTAAAATGATGTGATCTGCTTCTTGCAATACCTGATCACGAGTTTTATATTGCGCATGATTCGCATAGGCTTCTTGTTCTGGCGTGAGTTGTGAACGATTGTGATACACAACCTTCATGTCAAAACCCATAGAACGACGCGCTATCGCTTGTCCAATTCTACCCATACCAATAATGCCTAAGGTAGATCCATAGACATCAGCACCTAAAAAGCCATCGTAAGTCCATTTCTCCCATTTGCCCGCACGTAGAAAATGTTCTGATTCGGTTACACGACGTGCCGTTGCCATTAACAAAGCCCACGCAAAATCTGCTGTGGTTTGATTCAGTACATCCGGTGTATTCGTGACTTTAATACCTGCCTTAGTCGCAGCAGCCACATCGATATTGTTATAGCCCACAGCCATGTTACATACTGCTTTTAGCTGTGGACAAGCTTGCATGAGATTTGCTGAAATGCGATCAGCAGGATTGGCAAAAACGCCATCTTTATCGCGACATTTTTCTATCAGCTCAGCTTCACTATAAATTTTATCGCTTGGATTAGAATCAACCTCAAAAAAATTTTCTAAGCGTTGAATCACATCAGGAAAAACTGCGCGAGTAATTAAAATCTTAGGTTTCATACTGGCTGTTATCTGCAATTAAATAGTG
>JAXISQ010000104.1:0-6257 GCA_034680505.1 Noviherbaspirillum sp. | reverse complement strand
AGTGATGCGCAAAAACGCGAATTGAAATTAGATGGTGGTGTGTTGATTGAGTTAGCTGATGGACCAGCAAGCCGCGTTGGTTTGCAACCTGGTGATGTGGTGGTCAGACTCAACAACACTGATATTAAAGATGCGAAGCAGTTCAATGGACTGGTTGCTAAACTCGATACCAATAAGAATGCTTTATTGTTAGTCAGACGTGGTGACTCATCGCAGTTTATTCCGTTGCGTCCAGCTAAACCCTAATTCGTTATTGCGAATTTAAATGATGGAATCAGGGCTGCAATTGCAGCCCTGATTGTTTGAAGCTAGTGGGATTCTTTTTTGAGAGAGTGCGTTGGTTCATTTCATTTTGTATTCACGTAGTTATTGTCATTTGTGCGACGACATGCTGGCGGCCTTAGAAAATCTGCGCACAGAATTTGATTTCTCTGTGGAAGTGATTGATGTTGACGCGGATGAAGCATTAGTCGAGCTTTATGATGAATTAGTGCCTGTTTTAGTTGCTCAGCGAGATGGTCAGCAAATGCAGCAGCTATGTCATTATTTTTTAGATCTGCCAGTGGTGAGGGATTTTCTTACCCGAATAGAAAAATAGGGGGTAAGCTGAGCAACAGTTCGCAATGCAAAGGCAATTGTATTTTCAAAAAGACAATTTCTCGGCCGCTTGAGTGGCAGATCGAGCATGCAACACTAAAGTCCAGCCCAACCCGCCTGTCAGAAGCCTCTGAGAGGCTTTCAAATCCGGTAAAATCCTGACTTGACTGGTTTCCGTAACAAGGCGCTCACTTGGGGCACGTCCCCAGCCCAGGGCGCTTTTTTTGTATCCACTTAGTGAATGAATAACATACGTAATTTTTCTATCATCGCGCATATCGACCACGGTAAATCTACCTTGGCAGATCGCATCATCCAACTCTGTGGTGGCTTATCCGATCGTGAGATGGAGGCGCAAGTACTCGACTCTATGGATCTAGAGCGTGAGCGTGGCATCACGATTAAAGCGCAGACTGCAGCACTGAGTTACAAAGCTAGCGATGGCAAAGTTTATAACTTGAATTTAATTGATACGCCTGGCCATGTGGATTTTAGTTATGAAGTCAGTCGTTCATTATCTGCCTGTGAAGGTGCATTGCTTGTAGTCGATGCTTCTCAAGGCGTAGAAGCGCAAACAGTCGCTAACTGCTACACCGCACTCGATCTGGGTGTGGAAGTGGTACCGGTGTTGAATAAAATTGATTTGCCTTCTGCAGATCCCGACAATGCGATTTCAGAAATTGAAGAAGTGATTGGTATTGAAGCTACCGATGCTGTGCACTGCTCTGCAAAAACAGGTTTAGGTGTGCAAGATGTTTTAGAAGCGCTAATTAAAAAAGTGCCGCCACCTAAGGGTGATCCTGATGCACCTTTGCAAGCCTTGATCGTGGATTCATGGTTTGATAATTACGTGGGTGTGGTGATGTTAGTGCGTGTCATGAATGGCACACTCAAACCCAAAGAAAAAATTCTGTTAATGGCGACTGGCTCACAACATTTGGTTGAGAGCGTAGGTGTCTTCACACCTAAGTCTATCGCGCGTGAACAACTCTCGGCAGGACAAGTTGGTTTCATCATTTCTGGCATTAAAGAATTAAAAGCCGCAAAGGTGGGTGACACCGTTACCTTGGCAGCGAAACCTGCACCTACTGCTTTACCTGGTTTTAAAGAAGTGCAACCGCAAGTGTTTGCAGGTTTATTCCCAGTCGAAGCGAATCAATATGATGCTTTGCGTGACTCATTAGAAAAACTCAAACTCAATGACGCTGCGTTGATGTATGAACCTGAAGTCTCGCAAGCCTTAGGATTTGGATTTCGTTGTGGCTTCTTAGGTTTATTGCACATGGAAATTGTGCAAGAACGTCTAGAGCGTGAATTTGGTATGGATCTCATAACCACTGCTCCTACTGTTATTTACGAAGTTGTTTTACGTGATGGCAGCATGCTGATGGTGGACAATCCTTCCAAGATGCCGGACCCCTCACGAATAGAAGAAGTGCGTGAACCTATCGTCACTGTGAATCTCTACATGCCGCAAGAATATGTGGGTGCAGTGATTACTTTGTGTACCCAAAAACGTGGTGTGCAAATCAATATGAGTTATCACGGTAAGCAAGTGCAACTCACATATGAAATTCCTATGGCTGAAGTGGTACTCGATTTCTTTGATCGATTGAAATCGTTATCACGTGGTTATGCCTCGATGGATTATGAATTCAAAGAATATCGTGCTGCTGATGTCGTGAAGGTGGACATGCTGATCAATGCTGAGAAAGTCGATGCACTGGCGATTATTGTGCATCGTGCGAATTCTCAATATCGTGGTCGTGCAGTCGCTGCAAAAATGCGTGAACTGATTCCGCGTCAGATGTTTGATGTGGCGATTCAAGCAGCGATAGGTTCAAATATTATTTCACGTGAAAATGTGAAAGCCTTGCGCAAAAATGTTTTGGCTAAATGTTATGGCGGTGATATTTCACGTAAACGTAAGCTGTTAGAAAAACAAAAAGCCGGTAAGAAACGTATGAAGCAAGTCGGTTCAGTTGAAATACCTCAGGAAGCTTTCCTGGCAATCCTACAAGTCGAAGAGAAATAAATGAGTCTGCAATCTATATTGGGAAATTTTGCGTTAATCCTGTTTAGCTTAACGATAGTGACCGGCATCATCTGGTCGATAGATCGTTTTTATTTGGCGCCACGTCGTCGTCAGTCACTTGATGCAGCTTTAGCTGAATATGATGCACGTACTGCGCGTTTATTAGAAAGTGGTGTGAAGGCCGATCCTTCTGGTCGCAAAGAGATCATAGAAAATTTTGATCGTCAGCCTGCTTGGGTAACGTATACCGGTAGCTTCTTTCCTGTGATCGCAGCGGTATTTTTATTTCGCTCGTTTGGGTTTGAGCCATTCAAAATTCCCTCCAGTTCTATGGTGCCGACCTTACAGATAGGTGACCTGATTCTAGTAAATAAGTACATTTATGGAATAAGACTACCAATTATTAATAAAAAAATTATTGATCTTAATAATCCTCAAGCTGGCGATGTGATGGTGTTTAAATTCCCTAAAGATCCTTCCTTGGATTACATCAAGAGGGTGGTGGGTGTGCCAGGTGACAAAATTGTTTACAAAAATAAGCAGTTGACCGTTAATGGACGTGAGCTTGTTTATGAAAAATTGTCTGATTATCTCGATGAAGAGCGTTTAACGTATTACAGCCACTATCGAGAGAATCTCAATAACAAACAGCACGGCATATTGAATGATGATCGTGTACCTGCGTATGTGCCTAGTCCGGATGCGTTTCCTCAGCATGAGTTATGCACTTATAACTTGGAAGGCTTTGCTTGCACAGTACCAGCAGGGCATTATTTTATGATGGGTGATAATCGTGACAATAGTTTGGATTCACGCTATTGGGGTTTTGTGCCAGATAAAAATATTGTCGGTAAAGCTTTCTTTGTTTGGATGAATCTGGGTAATTTCAAACGCATAGGTGGTTTTGATTAATCAAACAGATGATAAAGCAATCAAATATGCAGAAACGTCATAGGCCTCATGGTATGAAGAGCAGACCCACTGTTGCTAAACAAAAGGGTATGTCACTCATAGGTTTACTCAGCACGCTGTTTGTGTTCGCTGCTTTTTTTTGGTTAGCTATACGTATCGTCCCTACGATTTTAGAATTTTGGGCAGTAGAGAAAGCAGTAGCGGCAGCTAAAGTGGTGTCAAAAACTCCCGCAGACTTAAGAGCGACGTTTGCCAAAATTGCTAATGCAAGTCACATCGATGCTGTCGATGCAAAATCTTTAGTGATACAAGGTTCTGGGTCTGATATGAAAATTAGTTTTAGCTATCAAAAAGTTATACCTTTGGCGAATATCCCGCTCGCAGGTCCTGCTAGTCTGATGATTGATTATCATGGCTCAACTGAGACAGAGAAATCGGGCAAATCGGAGTAAGTATTCTGAAATCACCTATCGACATCGCGCTGCTGCAAGAACGCTTAGGACATACGTTCAAAAATCCTGTGTTGTTACAACAGGCTTTAACGCATCGTAGTCATAGCAGCGCGCATAATGAACGACTGGAGTTTTTAGGTGACTCGGTATTGAACTGTGTCGTTGCTTCAGTCTTATTCGATCGATATAGCAAAATTGATGAAGGCGATCTTTCCAGATTGCGCGCTAATCTCGTTAAACAACAATCTTTGTATGAAATTGCGCAAAGAATAGAACTCTCTAATTTTTTGCGTCTTGGTGAGGGCGAACTGAAATCGGGTGGCTTTCGTAGGCCATCGATTTTAGCGGACACCTTAGAAGCCTTATTCGGCGCAATTTTTCTTGACTCTGGTTTTGATGCAGCAAGTAGCGTGATTAGCGCTATGTATATTCCTATACTTGATACTGTTGATCCTAAAACTTTAGGTAAGGATGCTAAAACCTTGTTGCAAGAATTTTTACAAGGTAAAAAAATCGCACTCCCTCAATACAATGTCGTCGCAACGCATGGTGCGGCACATAATCAAGAATTCGAAGTGGAATGTTTAGTGCCTAAATTAGACATTCAAGTTTTTGGAACAGGTGGTAGTCGTCGAGCCGGAGAACAAGCAGCCGCAAAATCAGCGCTAGAAGCAGTGCAAACAGCATTAGCAAAAGCACCTGTTGCACTGAAAAAGAATAAGCCTCGCACTACACAATTAAAACTAGCGGGTATTGCCACCATACAGCCAGACGCACCGACTGCGCAGATAGATATTCCAAAATCTAGTAAGGCTGCTAAGGCACACAATAAAAAATCCGATCAAGATAGCCATGCACATGCAGTCAATGAAATAGTAAGTGAAATAGTAAATGATTCGGATATGCAGCAAACTCAATCTCACACAGAGGATGCGAATCAGCCAGATCTGTTAAAAGCGAATGCAGAAGAAGTTAAATCAGCGGAACCTGGTCAAAGTAAATCAGCATGACACAAATAACGGTCACAGAAGATTTTCGATGCGGTTATATCGCCATCGTTGGAAGACCGAATGTAGGTAAGTCCACGCTAATGAATAAACTCATAGGCGCAAAAATCAGTATCACTTCACGTAAAGCACAAACCACACGACATCGCATCACCGGTATTCAAACGCGCGACAATGCGCAATTCATTTACATTGATACGCCGGGTTTTCAAACGCGTCATAACAATGCCTTAAATAAAACATTAAATCGCACGGTGAGTAATACCTTGGTTTCTTGTGATGTGGTGTTGTTCGTGGTTGAAGCGGGATCATTTGATACAGCAGATCAGCAAGTGCTAGAACAAATACCCAAAGGTGTGCCTGTTGTTTTAGTCATTAATAAAGCAGACAAAATTAAAGACAAAGCCTTGCTGATGCCGTTTGCGCAAAAGGTAGCAGGGCAACGTGATTTTGCTGCCATCGTGCCGGTATCAGCGCGTCAAGGTTTTCAACTTGATCAGCTAGAAGCTGAGATTCGAACTTATTTGCCCAACAACGCGCCTATCTTTAGTGAAGACGACATCACTGATCGCAGTGAAAAATTTCTAGCAACAGAAATCGTACGTGAAAAAGTCTTTCGCTATGTGGGTGATGAACTGCCTTATACCAGCACCGTCGTCTTAGAAAAATTTGAACAAGAAGGACAGCTAAGAAGAATATTCGCTGCCATCTTAGTTGAGCGCGACATGCATAAAGCTATGGTGATCGGCAATAAAGGTGCACGACTCAAAGAAATTTCTACGACAGCGCGCTTAGATATGGAAAAACTCTTTGGTGGCCCTGTGTATTTAGAAATCTGGGTTAAAGTGAAATCTGGGTGGGCAGATAACGAAGCAGGATTGCGTGCTTATGGCTACGAATAAACGTGCCATCCCAATAGATGACAGCGAGCTAAACACGGATCAAGCCGCTGACGAATCTACTGAGCAAGCCGTCGTGCAGTCATCTTCTGTGATGACTGCAACCACATCGTCAAGTAAAAAACGCGTTGCATCGATTAAGCCAGTCGTACAAAGCCGACCGCAAGAGCGTGAACATCGTGTGATAGGTCAGCCTGGTTTTGTATTACATAGTTATCCCTATAAAGAAACCAGTTTGATTGTGAATGTGTTTTCACGCGAACATGGTCGTGTGGCATTGATTGCAAAAGGTGCTAAACGTCCGCATTCAAAACTGCGTGGCGTATTACAAACCTTTCAACCTTTGCAGCTGAGT
>JAXISQ010000103.1:0-6259 GCA_034680505.1 Noviherbaspirillum sp. | reverse complement strand
TTGCAAATAATTTATCAGGTTTGTTACCGCTATTTTTCCAGTCACCAAACTCAATAACTAAGGGGGGACTCTCAGTTAACAGGCAAGTATTTGCATTTCCATTTGAGCACGCTGTATCGAGTGGCCGAGGGAAGTAAACATTATTTGCATAATGACTTTGTGTGGCTGCAGCTCTGAGAGTGGCGTAATCGTAAAAACTCACATCATTAGGTTGAGGCAAATCCTTGTGAAGTAAAAAACCACTGCTGCTTAATTCGACGCGCTTGGATGTTTGTGAAAATGTTTCAATGATGGGGGGACGCTCAGTCTTGCCATCCCAAGACAAACCTATATTTGACAGGATCAATGTCACGTCGGAAGGCGTGCTGTTTTTGTTGCGACTTGATCGTACTTCTATGGTTCCGCCAGAAGCCAACTTTAAGCCGACGGGGTTTGTTAGCGTTGCTTTGGTAACAAAATCAGAGTTAGAGACGCCATAAGTGTGCACGCCGGAAGCAGTCACTGCGATGTTATTGTCGATTTGCAGAGTGGTTGCGCCACTGCATTGAACACTCGCGTCGCCTTTGCAATTATTTTTAGGTAGCGGCTCAGAGGGAGCAACGTTTGCAGTCAGAGCTGGATCAATGGCGGCTTGAGAAATTGGAGGCTGTGAAATACTACCGCTTTCTATGGTTCCGGAAGTACTGGAAGAGGAATCTAATCGTTCAGTATTTGAAGTGGGATTACTTGTTTGTCCCGAAGAAGTCGTATTGCTTAGAGCTGCGCTAGCTGAAGTTCCTGATGATCCGCCGACATCCGAACCACCGCCACATGCACAAATTAAAAATAGAAAGCAAACACAGCTAGTCCTATAAATAAAAGAAAAAAACATACTTCCCCCAATGAAGTGTGATGACGCATGCGCACTGTGCGCAGCACAACGTGGAAACATAGAGGAGCAGTGGTGTCAGCGATTGATAGTGGACAAGTAAACACTGAGATGATTGAACTAATCGCTATTGGACGCAAAAAGGTTGCGTTAAAAACGAAAAGCTAGCTGAGGACAAAGAGACCAGCAAGATAAGCAAGGAAAATTTTGCAGCAGCTAGCCGGTATAATCGTGGTTTTAAGCGAAGTCTGATTCATTTTTTCAGCATCGCGCCTTCTTAACTTTCTCATGTCAACCGATCCCAAAGAGCAGATTGCTGCATTGTTTCAGCAAGCCTTAACGCCGCATCTTGCGGGTACTGAATTATCGGCGCCACCTATTATTCTGGAGCGCCCACGCGATCCATCGCATGGCGATTTTGCGTGCAACATCGCCATGCAACTTGCTAAGGCTTTAAAAAAGAATCCGCGTGAGTTAGCGCAAGCCATAGTTGCTGATGTCATGGGCAATCCTTTAAGAGATGGCTTGATCGCTAATGTGGAAATTGCTGGTCCCGGTTTTATGAATGTGCGTTTGGTGGCGGGCAGCAAACAAGCTATCGTCGCTCGCGTTTTGCAAGAGGGTGCGGACTATGGAAAAACGCAACATGCAGCAGGACAGAAAGTCTTAGTTGAATTTGTCTCAGCCAATCCAACGGGTCCTTTACATGTAGGACATGGTCGACAGGGCGCACTAGGCGACGCAATTTCAGCTTTATTGGAAGCGCAGGGTTATCAAGTACAGCGCGAGTTTTACTATAACGATGCCGGCGTGCAGATTGCAACCTTGGCCAATTCTGTACAAGCGCGTGCTTTGGGTAAGAATCCTGGCGATGCGGATTGGCCAGAATCTGCTTACAACGGTGACTATATTGCTGACATCGCCGTCGATTTTGTGGCTAAAAAGACGGTATCTGCTGCTAATGGCGAACCGGTTACTGCCAGTGGTGATGTCAACGACATAGAATCCATACGCCGTTTTGCCGTGACTTATCTGCGCCATGAACAAGATTTAGATTTGCAGGCCTTTGGTGTGCGTTTCGATCATTATTATTTAGAGTCCTCGCTGTATAGCGATGGCAAAGTCGACGCGACAGTCAAGGCGTTGATAGCAGCGGGCAAAACTGTCGAGCAAGATGGCGCGCTGTGGTTGAAAAGCACGGAGTATGGCGATGATAAAGATCGCGTCATGCGTAAATCTGATGGCACTTACACTTACTTTGTACCGGACGTGGCCTATCACATCACAAAATGGCAACGCGGATTTGAGCAAGTTATCAATGTGCAGGGCAGTGATCATCACGGCACCATAGCGCGAGTCCGCGCCGGTTTGCAGGCAGTTGGCATGCACATACCGCAAGGCTATCCAGATTATGTACTGCATAAAATGGTTACGGTGATGAGAAATGGCGAAGAGGTAAAGATCTCTAAACGCGCCGGTTCTTATGTCACTTTGCGCGACTTGATTGAATGGTCTACAGGTGAAGCCACAGATGGTGAAGCAAAAGAGCAGCGTGATTTAACACGTGGTCGTGATGCCGTTCGCTTCTTCTTAATCTCCCGTAAAGCCGATACAGAATTTGTATTTGATGTCGATTTGGCTTTGGCGCAATCCGATGAAAACCCTGTTTATTATGTGCAGTATGCGCATGCACGTATCTGTTCGGTGTTGGCGCAATGGGGTGGCGATGAAACCGGATTAGCTAAGGTCGATCTCTCACCATTACTCGCGCCACGTGAAGCAAGCTTGATGTCTAAAATAGCGGAGTATCCAGAAGTATTAAAGAAAGCAATGCAAGAACTGGGACCGCATCAGGTTGCATTTTATTTGCGCGATCTAGCAGGTGAGCTACATAGCTACTACAATGCAGAACGCGTACTGGTCGATGATGAAGCTTTGAAAAAAGCCCGCCTTGCGCTGTTGTGTGCAACACGTCAAGTGTTGAAAAACGGATTAACACTGCTAGGCGTTTCCGCGCCATCAAGAATGTAAAAACTTGCAAGATTTGCGCTGAATTAAAAATCGTTTTATAGAATGACATTTCACGTTTTTGTATTCATGCATTGGATCCTATTTTGAATATGCATAGCTTAATTTCTTATCGAGCAGAAGGTCGTTCTATGGCACGTCAGGCGGGTGGTACTGTCGCCGGACTTATCATTGGTTTAATCATAGGTTTAACCATTGCAGTTTGGGTGGCGATCACCATCATGAAAACACCATTGCCTTTTGTCGATAAACTCGGTAAGCAAAATGATGCTGCCGACACAGCGATCGATCCGAATGCCACCTTACCGGGTGGTGCGCGTGACCGTCGTATATTGCCGAATGCAGAAGAGGGTGCGCCACTGGGAGAACAAAAAACAGTGCCCACCCCATCAGCCCCAACATCCTCAGCAAGCACGAGTGCAGCAGCGAAAGCGCCTGCTGTAGCAGATAATGCAAAGGTAGATAAAGCTGCTGCTAGTGCAACACCAGCGAGTCCGAATGCAGAAGAAAAAGGTGCTTATTATTTGCAAGCTGGTGCGTTTAGAGAAATGGCAGATGCAGATGCAGCAAAGGGCCGTCTTGCATTATTAGGTGTTGCTGCTACTGTCTCAGAGCGTCGCGCAGAAACAGGCACGCTGTATAGAGTTCGCGTAGGTCCATTTAAAGATACGGAAACAATGCATAAAATGCGCACCCGTTTATATGACAACGGTGTTGATGCTGCAGTTGTAACTGTGCCTAAATAAATACGATAAACACGATTAGATTTTTATATTTTCCACACCGTAAAGCAGTCTTTGCTTTTATCAAAGGAATCACCATGTTTTTAATACGCCGTTTAATGTCTGTAGTTGTTTTTGGCTTTATGTCGTTCTCTGTTTCAGCATCACCAACTGAGCCAGTTGAAGGCGTGGAATACACCAGGCTGCAACAAATTCAACCGACTGACAGCGCTAAAAAAGTCGAAGTATTAGAATTTTTTTGGTACAACTGCCCGCATTGTTTTGCCTTTGAACCGCAATTAGCAGAGTGGGTAAAAAAACGTGGCGACACCATTTCTTTTAAGCGTGTGCCTGTAGGTTTTCGTGAGTCTTTCGTGCCGCAGCAAAAACTGTATTACACCTTAGAGACCATGGGTAAGTTGGACACAGTACATCGCGCAGTGTTTGAAGCGATTCATGTACAACGCATTAAGCTAGATAAAGAAGAAGCGATTATTGATTTTGTTGAGAAGCAAGGCGTTGATAGAAAAAAATTCTTAGAAATTTATAACTCATTCACTGTGCAAGCTAAAGTAGCACGCGTCGCACAACTGCAAGTGGCGTATAACATTGAAAGCGTTCCGACTGTAGCAATCGATGGTCGCTTTATCACTTCGCCTTCTATGGTGGGTGCAACTATGCGTGGCGCTTCAGAACATGCCATGCATGCTGCAGCATTGCAAACTATGGATGCCTTAATTGCACGCAAAAAATAAACAGCGCTTCATCACACTGTTTCGTGTATGAAGCGTGTTTTTATCACAGGCGCATCGAGTGGTTTGGGTGTTGCATTCGCCGCTGAATATGCAGCGCAAGGCGCCCAATGCGGTTTGCTTGCGCGACGCAAAGAAGAACTAGAATCGCTTCGTCTATCTTTACCAAATCCAGACAAACATATCATCTATGCTGTCGATGTTTGTGATCATCAAGCCCTGAATGCGGCAGCACAAGATTTTCTACAACGCACGGGTGGCATAGAAGTCGTTATAGCGAATGCGGGTGTGTCGTATGGCACGCTCACTGAGCGCAGTGAAGATACAGCAGTGTTTGAAAAAATCATGGCGATTAATGTGTTGTCTGTAGTTGCTACGTTTAGTGCTTTTATAACGGCGATGCAATCACAAGCAAAAACAGGGCAGCGTGATTTACGCTTAGTTGGTATAGCAAGTGTGGCTGGCATACGAGGGCTGCCAGGTGCAGAAGCATATAGCGCATCGAAAGCTGCTGTGATTAGTTATTGTGAATCGCTGCGAGTAGAGTTGCGAGCAAGTGGTATTAAAGTCGTCACTATCGCACCTGGTTACATCGATACACCGATGACGCAAGTGAATACCTATCCCATGCCTTTTTTAATGCCGGCTAAAAAATTTGCAGCATGTGCAGTTAAGCATATAGAAGTAGGTTGTAGTTATGCTGTCATACCATGGCAAATGCGAGGCGTCTCTTGGTTGTTACGTTTATTACCGAATAGCTTATATGATTTTATTTTTGCACGCGCACCCTATAAAGCAGCGATGCATGAAATTGCGCCTGTATCTAGGCAATCAACTATGCAATCAAATAAGCAGTCAGAACAATGAGCGTATTGATTGATGCAATTGGAACGCATCATGTTCCAGTAGCGCGCTGTGATGATGGAGCACTAGATTGTCGTATTGTCTCTCTTGTGCCTTCATTGACTGAATTATTATGTGATTTAGGTTTAACATCTTCACTAGTCGGTCGCACAGGATTTTGCATACATCCTGAACAACAGCTTGCGCTGATTCCTAAGATAGGCGGCACTAAAGACGTCAACATAGAAAAAATTCGTAAGCTAGCACCTACGCATTTAATTGTGAACATCGATGAAAATGAAAAACCTACCGTCGATGCATTAGCAGAATTCATTCCACACATCATCGTCACACATCCGAATACGCCACTGGATAATGTGGCGCTCTATCTTTTATTTGGCGCAGTATTTCATGCGCAAGAAAAAGCAGAAAAACTCTGTAGTGATTTTCAACATGCTTATGATGTATTACAAACGCAGCGCAAGAACAAGCCGCAGCGTGTTTTATATTGCATCTGGCAAGATCCTTGGATGACAGTCGCTCGCGATACTTATATCGCAAACATGTTGGCACTCATAGATTGGCAGCAATGGGAATGTGAAGATTCAACACAACGCTATCCCCAATTTTCATGGACAGCCCAATTAGTTGAAGACATTGATTTGATTTTGCTTTCTAGCGAGCCCTATCGTTTCACGGAAGCACATTGTGAAGCGTTAGAAAAGCAATCTGGCAAGCCAGTTCAGTTACTCGATGGTGAAATGCTGTCTTGGTATGGCAGTCGTGCTATTGCAGGTTTGCGTTATTTGCACCACCTGCAAGCAGAGTAAGGTAGATTATTTTTTTCTATCCAGGCGCACAAGTAAGCGTATGAATTCAAACACTAGATGGCGATTCTCTTCATCTAGCTGACGCAGGCTAGCAATAATTTTTGCATCACTACTATTGAGTGAGCTATTACTATTGTTTGCACTAGCTGTGCCGAAGCGTAACCACTCCGCAGTAACATTCAACCATTTTGCAAGTGAGCGCAATTTTTCTTGCGT
>JAXISQ010000102.1:0-6274 GCA_034680505.1 Noviherbaspirillum sp. | reverse complement strand
GAGTCATGGCGTGAAATTTTGCTCGCTTTTGAACGTCAGGCTGCTATAAAAATATGAACTGGCGTATCGTCATAGGTGATTGGGAAAGCGTGCGTGATGATGCACAACGCTTGCGAACTGAAGTTTTTGTCATAGAGCAGGGCGTGCCCATAGAACTAGAATGGGATGAGTCAGATGAAGTGAGTATTCATGCTGTTGTTTATGGTGAAGATAACCAACCTATTGCAACAGGCAGACTATTACCCGATGGTCATATAGGAAGAATGGCAGTTCAAAAAGCTTTGCGCGGAACGGGAATAGGTCGATTTTTATTAACCTCTTTGCTCCATGAAGCTCAGCGCCTAGGTCACACCACATTAGTGTTACACGCTCAAACCTATGCTGTAGGTTTTTATTTGCGCCATGGATTTCAACCTGAAGGTTCTGAATTTATGGAAGCGGGCATTCCCCATATGTTGATGCGATACCAGTTTGTTGCTTAATTTTTCCTTCCATTCTTCATTCTGAAGAATAATTTCCGCATCAGTTAATTTTCATTTGTCTCACATCAAATCTATAACCTAGTATTTTGATAATTGCTTCGCTATCCTTCTAGCGTTGATCAGTATGATGTGTGTGATATGACATCGCAGTATTTATACCTGATCTTAATGTTAATTGGATAAACATATGAGTCTTGCAGATTTTATACGTTCAAATATTGAAACCATACTCGAGAATTGGGAAAAATTTGCGCGTGACATACCTAGTGGTAAACGCATGGATAAATTGGAATTACGCGATCATGCTATAGGAATTCTTCGAACGATTGCAGATGAGCTAGAACTAGCTGCAGCAGGTTGTAAAAAAGAAGAAGTGTTGGCTGAAGTAGCACTAGATACAACTGAAGCTATGTTGCATGGCATTACACGTATCTTCCAAGGTTTTAGTGTAAGTGACACACTATCAGAATTTCGTGCATTACGAGCTAGTGTGTTACAGCTCTGGACTAAACATAATGAAAAGCTACTGATTGATATTCAACCAACTGCGGATGAAATCATGCAATTTAATTCTGCCATTGATCAGGCTTTGACAGAATCAGTTCTACAATTTTCCAAAGAAGCAGAGCGAACTACGCAAATGTTTGATGCTCTTTATGCTTCCTCACCAGATTTGAATTATATGTTTGATTTAGAGGGAAAATTGATTTTTGCTAATCGTGCATTCATTGATTTAGTGGGTCAAGAGCTTGATCAAATTATAGGAAAAAATTTCATTAACTTTAACACTTCAGATTCAGTCGAAATCAATCAGCACTTAATGGAGTCTATCGATACTAAGAAAATCACTCGTGGTGAAATGCGGTGGCGAGATGCTAGCAATAAAGAAACTGTTTATGAATATTTTTTTGTTCCTGTCTTAGCTGACGAAGTAGAAGTTAAAGTGATTACGGGTACCGCTAGAGATGTAACCGAAAGAAAAATCCTAGAAGAGAAAAGTCATAAACGTGCAAATTATGATTCATTAACCGGGCTACCGAATCGTGATTTATTCAACGATAGACTAAATCTAGAAATTAAACGGGTAGAGAGAACAGGTTTACCACTTGCATTACTATTTATTGATCTCGATAAATTTAAAGAGACAAATGATTTATTTGGGCATGGTGTTGGTGATTTATTACTGGCAGAAGTGGCGCAGCGTATTAATGACTGTGTGCGAGGCACAGATACTGTAGCGCGATTAGGTGGTGATGAATTCACTGTTATATTGACAGAAGTGAATCGCATTCCTCATGTGGAAGTGTTAGCACAAGAAATCGTACAAAGTTTAGCTAAGCCATTCCACATCAAGGATGAAGAAATCATGATTTCTGGAAGCGTGGGTATTACACTTTGTCCGCATGATGGAGAAGCTGCCAGTGCATTATTGAAAAATGCAGATCAGGCTATGTATGTAGCTAAACATTCAGGCGGTAATCATTTTAGTTTTTTTACGCCAAGTATGCGTAACTCACTTAGCGCGAGTTTGTGATCTTTTATTATTAACGGATTACGCGTTCAGTTAAGTGAGCTGTGCCGTCTATATGGCATTTGATTAAACTAGAAACTCTCGTGCCATAGATTTCTGATTGTATGAAAATGGAAGAAAGTAAACGTTCCCATTCCTGACTAACACCAGTTTGTGGCAATAAGTGATCTGGTGCCTGCGTGCTGTCAGCAAGCAGATCAAAATAAGCTTGATCAAGTGCGGACTGCTGTACTAATTTTTCAAATTGCGTTTTAGCTAATTGCACTTTAGGCCAAGGCGTATCTAGTGATCCATTTGATAATCCATACACACCAGGTTGCAGAAGTCGTGCTTCTAGTGTTTCATTTGAAAACCAATGCAATTCTTTTGCATCACCTAGAATGAGATTAAATCCTGCGTAAAGTTTAGCTTCAGCAGCTAAGGTATGTAGATAGGATGAGGGACTAATATCCTCACTTAAAAAATCAGCGACTATCTTTCCTCGTGAGGGGGCTCCGCTTTTCTTTCCTTCGCCATTCTTTATATTAGTAATAGCAGCAAAGCGGCCTTGCTTATTAATGCCCATCCACGTACCACCCGCTTCTATATCTTTGCCTGCATAGACTTGGGGTGCTTCTTCCCACCATGTTGCAGCGAGTGCCGGTCGCGCATAAAATTCATCGCGATTAGCAGCAAGTAGTAGAGGATATTCCGCGTTCTGTTTCCAAGCAAATACGATCAAGCACATGCTTAGATATCCTCGAAGATTTCAATATGGCGTGCACCTTCTATAAAAGTATCAACTTTAGCAGCGATAACTGCATGCTCTAAAACTGTAATGAATCCTTCTGGGACATGGCTATAAATTTCCATCCATGTAGGGTTTTGATTTTTATCAGACTGATCTACTCGACATTTCAACTCAGTTTGTATGGCATGACCGGATTTCAATTGGTTTTGCATAGCTAAAACTGCGATCTGGCATTTTTCAATATGCTGAGGATGAACGCGATAGTAAACAAAGATATCCATTGCTATTCCAATTCAGGAATACCATAAGGTAGTTTATCAAGTTGTAGTTGTGGGCCTGTCGCTGTATGTAAGTATAGTTTTTGTTGGCGTGTTTCTAGTTTGATTTCTATTAGACAGTCTATGCGACCATCAGGAGAAGATTCTGCATTTACAACCATGCCGCATGGTTGTGAGGGATCTTCTTCAGAAAAAATTTCATCACCGCTTTTTACTTGGACATGATCTTGTTGATCACAATGCGCGAGTAACATGCGGCGTTTGAGTTTGCCTAAGTACTGACTGCGTGCGACGATTTCTTGTCCTGGATAACAGCCTTTACGAAAATTCACACCACCTATGAGTTCAAAATTAATCATCTGCGGTACAAATTTTTCTTGTGTCGCTAATGTGACTTGCGGTGTACCAGCCTGAATTTCAGTCCATCTCCACCATGCTGTGGGAGCTGGTTGTAAATTCAGTTTTAACTTTTGCCAAGTTGCAGTGGCGTTTGCAATTTCAGCAATCCAGAGATATCGCGGTGTTGCATGGTGATTAGGTAAACGAATCAGCGTTTGCCCTGCATGAATGACCATGCCATATGGCTGTTCAGGCAAGTTCGCAAAAGATGCCCGCAAGTGTTCAGGATTTGCTTGTGCTAAACCGAGCAGCACAAATGATGAACTGAGACTGCTTAATTTAACTTTGGAGCGCAATACAAACATTTGCAAACGCTTTTGTATTGCCGGCAAAATCTCCAAAGGACAAGCAAGATAGAGTCGCTCTGCATCACGCCAGACTAAGAGACTGGCTAAAAGCCGTCCTTTAGGAGAGCAGTAGCCTGTCAGACAAGCATGCGTCTGATCTAGTCCGTGAATGTCGCTAGTCAGTTGATTATGAAGAAAATCTTCTGCTTCTTCACCTTCAACCGCGATCACTCCAAGATGACTCAGCGAGGTAAACATGCCTTCATTCGAGGCAGGGGAAACGGCTGCATTCGTCCCATGCTCGAACTGCATAATCTCCGGTATGGGGCTATCACTCAGGATAGCGCCTTCGGAAGTAAGAAAATCCAGCCAATTTACAGGTAGTTCAGACATAAAATCGGTGAAAATAGCGGTTGCCGTCTATCATTCAGGGTTCCAGTGCGTTTAGTTGCTTGTTTTCCAGCGTGAAATCACGCCTTTCAAGCACTGATCATAGTCTGAATTATAGTGTCGCATCCAGAACTGCGTTGGCAACATCATCTAGCCCTGAAATTAAAAAAGGATAAACAGATGGGACTGATTAAAAAATTATTAGCTCTCTTACTTTTGGTAGTGGGTGGTGCAGCTGGCGCTTTGTTTTATTGGGCGAATGAGCCTTTGATTGAAGCGGGCGGAAATCCAATTGAATTCACCATACCAACTGGTAGTGGCGTACGTAGTGCAATGCGTCAAATACAGCGTGCAGGAGTACCAGCTGAACCTTTGCTGTTAGAAGTATTGGCTAGAGGCTCGGGCCGTGCAAACCGTATCAAAGCAGGTTCATACAGACTTGCTCCAGGTATCTCACCGCTAGCGTTATTACAGATACTGGTGCGCGGTGACACGATTCAAGAATCCGTGACCATTATTGAAGGTTGGACATTTGCCCAAATGCGAGCAGAGTTATCCAAGCATGAGGGCTTGAAAAAAGATGCGCAGTCCTTGGAAGATATCCAACTATTAGCACGCTTGAGGGCAGAATATCCTCATGCAGAAGGACTGTTTTATCCAGATACGTATAAATTTTCACGCGGTAGTAGTGATTTACAAATTTACGAACAAGCTCACTGGCGCATGAAAAAAATGTTAGATGAAGAGTGGGCAAAGCGAGTTGAAGATCTACCTTATAAGACGCCTTATGAAGCATTAATCATGGCTTCTATCATTGAAAAAGAAACAGGTTTAGCCTCAGAGCGTGACAGAATTGCTGCTGTATTTGTAAACCGTCTTAAGCGAGGTATGCTGCTACAAACTGATCCCACTGTGATTTACGGCATGGGTGCAAATTTTGATGGCAACATACGTAAACAAGATTTATTAGCTGACACGCCTTATAACACCTACAAGCACGTGGGCTTACCGCCTTCTCCGATTGCCTTACCAGGTAGAGCAGCATTGAAAGCGGCCTTAAATCCAGCAAAAACGAATGATCTTTATTTTGTGGCCAGAGGTGATGGAACCAGTCAATTCTCAGAAAATCTAGCTGATCACAATAAAGCAGTGAATCAATACCAGCGTTGAAAGATATGATGACATTAACAGGATGTGAGTATGGCGCGCGGTAAATTCATTAGCTTTGAAGGTATAGATGGTGCTGGTAAATCCACCCATGTGAATAGCGTTGCTGAGCAATTGCGGGCTGCAGGCCGTACTGTGGTGTCAACTCGTGAACCTGGTGGTACTTCTTTAGGTGAAAAACTGCGTGCACTGTTACTCGCAGATCCTATGCATTTAGAAACAGAGGCATTGCTCATGTTTGCGGCGCGCCGTGAACATATTGCGCAAGTCATAGAGCCTGCTCTTGCATGTGGTGAGTGGGTAATTTCTGATCGTTTTACGGATGCTAGCTTTGCTTATCAAGGTGGTGGTCGACATTTATCATTAGATAAATTAGCTGTGCTTGAACATTGGGTGCATCCTGATCTACAGCCTGATCTGACTTTATTGTTTGATGTACCCATAGATGTAGCGCGTCAACGATTAGATGCTGAAAGAGTGTTAGATAAATTTGAAAAAGAAAAGAGTGATTTTTTCACGGCGACCAGAGATGTGTATTTACAAAGAGCAGCACAATTCCCTGATCGCATACGTGTGATTGACTCCACTCAGCCTTTAGAGACAGTACGTCAACAAGTGGAAAAAATTATTCAGCAACTTTTTTAAAAACTTATTTAAAACCTCATTAAAAAATTAATCAACATCTCGGATAACAGCTAGTCTTTATCAGTTTATTTTATGTGGAATTTATGATCTATCCATGGCAGCAAGATGATTGGCAGCGCTTACAGCAATATAGAGAAAGACTGCCGCATGCAATTTTATTTCATGGTCAAGAAGGATCAGGCAAAGTACATTTCGCAGAAAATTTTGCGCAATCGGTGTTATGTGAGCGACCTACGATCGATGCCCTTGCTTGTGGTGCATGTGAAGCCTGTGGTTGGTTTAGTCAATATAGTCATCCGGAGTATCGTCGTGTACGACCAGAAGTTCTTGATGCTGAAGATGCGGAATCATCTGCTGAGACTGAT
>JAXISQ010000101.1:0-6307 GCA_034680505.1 Noviherbaspirillum sp. | reverse complement strand
CTGGTACCAATTACCACGCCTTTTCTTTCTTCGGTTGGGAATACTTTTTTCATAGCTTCAGCTGCCTGTTTGGCTTTGTTATTTCGTTCTTGGAGAAAGCCAGTTGATATTCAGATCGTCAAAATAGTAGGTATATTTGTCTGCATTTTTTTTATTACATTTGAATTGATTCGACAAGAAAGTAATAGTTTTATTTATCGTATGAATTTAGTAAGTACAACAAGTTTGTTGATGACTTGTTGGGAGTTGTTTGAATTAAGAAAGAAAATTCAAATTAAACAGAAGTATTTATTAAAAATCATTTTTTTCGTAACAATTATTCAAGCACTATTTACAGTCACTAGTTTGCTTGCCTCAAATTACTATTCACCCACTTCGATTTCAGATGTGACGCAGAATTCAGCGATATCTATGTTTTTTATTTGGATAACGCTTTCATTCCATTTAATCATCTACATGTTTATTGGTAGCTATATGTTCGAGAATGTGGTTAAGAATGAACAGAAAATGACATTAAAAAAACAAGAAGCAGAAAATTTATTAGCAGAGAGAGAATCCATGATTTCTGCATTGCTATTGGCAAATAGAGCAACTTCAACCGGTGCATTATCTGCTTCGCTAGCTCATGAGTTAAGCCAACCATTAGCGGCAAGTATGATTAATGTGGGTATTCTTCAAAGAAAATTTACGCAATTCGAACAAGTTAAAGATGAGGATAGAGAAATTTTAGATGCCATTATTCGAGATAATCGTCGAGCATCAAATATTGTGCTGTCACTTAAAAAGATTTTTAAGCAAGAAAATATTGAGTTAGAGGCTGTACGGATTTTAGATGCACTAGAAAAATTAAAGCCTATTGTTTATCCGCAATTGCGAAATAAAAATATTGAGCTTGTTTCTAATTTTTCTTTTAATCCAGTTGTTAAATTAAATATTAATGAATTTCATCAAGTGATTGTAAATATCGCAAATAATGCGATAGAAGCGATGGAGCAGGAGAATGTAAAGAATAAAGTGATCGCGATCAGGACAGAACAAGCGGATGATAAATTACTGATTGTGATTGCAGATAATGGATCCGGAATCTCTGCGGATAAGCACAAGGATTTATTTGAGTTACTTAAAACTACAAAAGAATCTGGTATGGGATTGGGATTGTGGTTGTCTCGTCATATTATTGAGCAAAGACATGGTGGTGAGATTTATTTCAATTTGGCGTCGCAATCAGGTGCGGAACTCATTATTTCACTGCCTATAGTGCGAATATAACGGCCTAGCGCGCTGTTAAATGCGTGTTACTTCAGCCAATAAAATTAGGCAGCATGTGTATATTCATTGCTACCACAGTACGCTTGGCATTATTTGGTGGGACTGAATGCATTAATGAGCCTGGAAACATGACTAATAATGCAGGTTTAGGGGTAATGGAAAATCCATCGCCAAATACGATGGGCGCACAACCTTCTTCTGCTTCTAGATAAATAACGGCTGCTAAATCCGCTGGAAAATGTGCGTGCGGATTAACATAATCGGATTCTTCATAAATCACTCCCCAGCAATCTGTCACGCTAGGTTTGATGTTGAGTTTTTTTAGATCGGCCTTAAAAAATCTTGAGCTGATTTCAATTGCTGTGTTTTCAACGAGTTCAATCAGTGGTTGAAATTTATTTGTGATTAGGTGACTACCCCATGGGCTCATATAAACTGCTTTTACGTTAGAAGGTGTGCTCTCTGGATGGAGTGTACGTACTTCATCGATAGCAAGTCGGGCATGCATTAATGCCGGTATATGTTCATGCAAACTACACCAGTACACAAGTTGGGTGCTAGGTACAGCAATGCTGTGAATTTCTAAATCTGCAGATTTTTCCATGGTTGACCTAATTTTATTAAAATCTCACGCTATAAAATTCGATGCAAATCAAAAAAATAGAGGCCATGTGGCCTCTATTTTGGATTGCTGATGGAATATGAAGCTTAATGTTTATCTTACTCAAATAAAGCAGCAATTTAAATTCGTTTCTGATTTATTCAGTTTCTTTGATAGGCCATTGTAAATAGCTTGTTATGGATTTTAAATTATAAGTCGCACCACGGCAGTTGTTATTCCAATCACTAGGGCTGTCGCTGGTTTTTTCTGGGGTAAAAACGAGATATTCATGTTCAATCTCACCAGTGACTTTTTGTGAGTTGTATTCAATGCAAGCCACACTTGCATCAGGTGTGACGTGTACTTTTTTCCATTGCAAGGTTTCGGGAAATTGCACTTTTTCTAATACTGCTTTGGCAGATTCCAAGGCGACTAATGTTCTCTTGGCTGCGGGCTCGTTTACATGCGCTATTTGCTCTGCTGATGGTGGATGAGTAGGGCGGCTTTGAAATAGACCGAATGTACCTAGCAAGCCAAATGCACCAAACACTATGGCTAAAATAAACGGTTTTGTCATTTTATTAATTCTTTGAAGATTGATCTAATTGCGCGAGTGACACTAGGCTAACTGGCTACCGATTCACGATGTTGTGTCGGGGCTGTCTATAACTACTTGAATTAAAAAGATTTATGCCTTCATTGGTAGAAAATTGGCATAAATCATAACGCTAAGAGCGCTGATTGCGAACGACTTTTGCCGTAACGCCTGTAAGGTTTTTCTTTAACTGGTAGTTAAATCCTATCTACTGGTTTGTTGAGTAATACTTAATTCTGCTTAATTGGTGCTGAAAAGCTCAGCTTGAAAAATAGATTTGCCTGCATAATCTTGTCTGGGCACCTGAATTTACTCACTTAATTCTGTCTTTATCTTGCCATCGAAATAATTTTTTAAGCTTTTTTAAATAGCTTTTTTTCCATTTTTGAAATGAAGTAATGCGCACTCTGGATCGTGGTCTCGAACAACTATTAACTATCGATTTGCGCTCGCTGTATGCGTTGGCACAAAGGATATTTGATGGCAAAGATATTCAACAAGACTATCGAAAAGCAACTCGACTCTTTAGTGTGGCCGCTTTGCGTGGTGAATCTCGAGCTCTATATAGATTGGGCTTGATGAATTTGCATGCTCAGGGACGCCCTCGTAATCGTTTGCGGGCGTTTATGTGGTTTAGCTTAGCAAGTGGATTCGGAGAAGCAGAGGCCGTTCTTGAAGCTCGTCGTTATGGCGCGGAATTAACTCTCGCGCAGCATGAACATGTCAAACAACTTTCACTCACTTTTTTAAAAGCAAAAGAATGCTTTGAAATCGCTAAGCTTGGTGAAGATGGTAAGGCAATGAATACTATAGGCGAAGCCTTCATGTACGGTCCAGGGTTAGAGCAGGATTTTGATTTAGCTGTTGCTTGGTTTCGTTCATCCATACGTCAAGACTTTGCAGAGGCTTACTACAATTTAGGTTATGCGACTGAGCATGGTCAAGGGGTGGATAGAGACTTAGATGCTGCGATTACTTTATACAATCAAGCTTCTGATCGTGGCAGTGTGAATGCACAGTATCAATTAGCTTGTTTAATTGAACAGGGTGCTATTCCTCGTATGCGACCAGGTTTAGCTATTGGCTACTATGAATCAGCAGCAGAGCAAGGACATTTAGCGGCGCAATTACGTGCAGGAGCATGGTTTAAATTTTTAGATGAACCAGATCATCCAGCACACATGTTGGATTTGACTGAAACAAAGCGTGATGATTTAACTTTGGGTATCGCAACTCGTAAGCATTCAAAAAATATGATGAAAGCTTATGTCTATTATTCTATGGCAGCGGCACAGGGAGATTCAGGTGCAGAATGCCAGGTAGGTCTAATGGCAGCGCAAGGGCAGGGAATAGCACAAAATTTTACGCTAGCAGCAGAATGGTTTTTATTGGCTGCAAAAAAAGGCAATGCGCAGGCACAGTTTAATCTTGGATTTTTATATTCACATGGACAAGGTGTGGATGAAGATTTTATTGAGGCATATAAGTGGTACAAAATCAGTGAATCATGCGGCTATATTTATGCCACCGATAGCTTAGCATTATTAGCTAGTAAGATGGATGAGCTTGATGTGGAAATGGCAGGCTGGCGAGCAGGAAATTTCATTCATGCTTTTGTAAATGAGCAAGCAGTTAAAAATGCGGATTCTTAAATGAGAGCGACGTTCATGAAAAAAATTATTATTGCGTTGTTGACTTTAATGAGCATGAATTCAAGCTATGCAGCCATTGAAATTCTAAAAGAAACGCCAGAGGGCATTGCGTATGTCGATCCTGATTCGATTACAAAATCGAATGGTTTAACCAAAGTCATTGTGCTGCAGGATTTTCATAAAATGCAATCGCATGCAGGGCAATCTTATTTAACTTCTAAAGTGCAATTAGGTTTTGACTGTAAGGCAAAAACAGTACAACAACTAGAGATCACGCTCTTCCCAGAAAACATGGGTAATGGTGCGCCGGTATTTGTGGATCAACAAGCTGGTGCAATTTCAGCTATTAAAGCAGGTAGTCTGGAAGCTGTAGTAATGCAGAAAGTGTGTCGATAACAATTTCTTATCGCATCTTGCATTAGTAATCATTGTGCCGCATCAGATCTGCAGTTGATTAAACATTCAAATAGACTCGTAAGTTAAACTAATTGATCCATTTGGACTCTGATTAATTCAACAACTTTGTAGTCAGCGACTGAAATCAATTTCCTTTCATTTTCTTTTTTCATAACAATAGTTCTTTTCGTGAACTAATTACTAAATGCAAGCTCTGACTTAGAGCCGGCAGGAGGCACTTAGCGCATGTTCTCGCTTTCTGCATGTGATCCACCATCATGACAAGGAGAGAAACATGATTAAACGCTGTCTAATGATCTTAGCAATACTGTCGTTTGCTGCCTGTAGTAGTTATCCTAAATCTGGACAATCTAATATGAGTCCAGTGCAGCATCCGGATGCTTTTCATTCCTATATTGACTGAAGTAAGCGCGGCGCTGCATGCGTCGCGTGTTCTTATCTCTTCCTGCATTTCCTTCTTCTTTTAGTGCAGTCAGTGGCTGCTGCCATCTTAGTGTAAGATTCGAACGGTCGTGCTTTTAAACTGCATGCTCATCACAGCAAGCGTTTAAAGCTAAAAATAAAATCAACCGTTGGAGACACTATGGATCTAAATTACGCGACTAGCGATTTGGCATTCAGGGATAGCGTGCGTAGTTGGCTCGCTGCGAATTTGCCCACTGATTTACAGCACAAGGTTCTCAATCACAAACGACTGAGTCGTGAAGATTTTGTGCGTTGGCATAAAATCGTTGCTGCCCAAGGTTGGGTGGCGCCGAACTGGCCAGTTGAACACGGTGGCACAGGTTGGAGCAAAGTCCAACAACATATCTGGGAAGAAGAGTGCGCACGTGCCGGCACACCTGCCATCATGCCTTTTGGTGTGAACATGGTTGCACCTGTCCTCATAGCGTTTGGTAGTGAAAGTCAAAAGCGGCATTACCTGCCACGCATATTGTCGTGTGAAGATTGGTGGTGTCAGGGTTATTCAGAACCAGGCTCAGGTTCTGATTTAGCTTCACTAAAAACACGCGCTGAACGTAGTGGTGATCATTACATCGTTAACGGTCAAAAAACTTGGACCACACTGGCACAACATGCAGACATGATGTTTTGTTTAGTGCGTACTGATTCTGGTGTACGTAAACAAGAAGGGATTTCCTTTTTGTTGATAGATATGAAAACGCCAGGCATTACCGTAAGACCCATCAAACTGATTGATGAAGATGTGGAAGTCAATGAAGTCTTTTTTGATAACGTCAAAGTACCAGTTGCAAATCTGGTTGGTGAAGAAAACAAAGGCTGGACCTATGCAAAATATTTGCTAGGACATGAACGCACCAGCATAGCAGCAGTAGGTCGCTCTAAACGTGAACTCGCTTTTTTAAAGCGTATAGCCACCAATCAGAAAAAAAATGGTCATCCCTTAATTGATGATCCTATCTTTGCACATAAGCTCGCAGCGCTTGAAATTGAACTGATGGCTTTAGAAGTCACCGTCATGCGTGTGGTTGCGGGTGAAGCAAAAGGTCGTGGACCAGGTCCAGAGGCTTCAATGCTAAAAATCAAAGGTACCGAAGTACAGCAACTCTTAACAGAGCTAATGGTGGAAGTAGTTGGCCCCATGGGCTTGCCATTTGATACTGCATTCTTAGAAGGTGATGCGCCGCATAGTGCAGCAGGTGATGATGATGCAGCACCGCTGGTACCGTATTACTACAACTACCGTAAGACATCGATTTATGGTGGCTCGAATGAAATCCAGAAAAACATCATCACACAGATGATCTTGGG
>JAXISQ010000100.1:0-6310 GCA_034680505.1 Noviherbaspirillum sp. | reverse complement strand
CCCTGATTAAAATCATCCGTCATAGGTATGCCGGTTTGTTCAGCAGCACGACGAAATGCGTCTAATATTTCCCAGCGCAATCTTTGCTTTTCAACACGCCACTCACCACCAGAACCATGGAAAGCACTAGTGCCTGCATGATGGTCTTCAGTTTGTTTAAACAGAGGAAGAACGTTTTTCCAACTCCAACTTTCATCGCCAGTTAATTGAGCCCACTCATCATAATCACGAGCTTGGCCACGCATATAAATCATGCCGTTGATAGATGAAGAACCTCCCAATACTTTACCGCGCGGATAAATCAAACTGCGACCATTCAGACCTGCTTCAGCTTCGGTACGATATAACCAATCAGTACGTGGATTGTTAATGCAATAAAGATAGCCAACTGGTATATGTATCCACATATAGTCATCTTTACCGCCTGCCTCCAATAACAATACGGACGCGCCTTGATCTTGGCTTAAGCGATTCGCAAGTACGCAACCTGCCGTTCCAGCACCAATCACAATGTAATCATATTTACCCGCTGATTGCATATGCATTCCTGACGATAATTTTATTTAGCAACCGGCATAGTGAACTCTGCACCTTTACTAATTGACTCAGGCCAGCGTTGCATAATCGATTTATAGCGGGTGTAGAAACGCACGCCCTCTTCGCCATAAATATGCGTATCACCAAACAGTGAACGCTTCCAACCGCCGAAGGAATGCCAAGCCATAGGGACAGGAATAGGAACGTTCACACCCACCATACCAACTTCTATACGGCGAGAAAACTCGCGAGCAGTATTGCCATCAGAAGTGAACAAAGCAACACCATTGCCGTATTCGTGCGCGTTAATTAAATTAATTGCAGCCGCCATATCTGGTACACGCACTACGCACAACACGGGTCCAAAAATCTCGTCTTGATAAATCGTCATCTCAGGAGTGACATGATCAAACAAAGTCCCGCCTAAGAAAAATCCTTGCTCATGACCTTCAACAACTTTGTTACGACCATCTACTAATAAATTAGCGCCTGCTTGTACACCTTGGTTGATGTAAGAAATAATTTTTTCTTTATGCGCAGACGTAACAACTGGCCCCATCTCTGCATCCGACTCCATACCGTTTTTTACTTTTAATGCATGAACGCGAGGAATTAAAGCATCGACTAATTTATCAGCGACAGAACCAACTGCAACTGCAACTGAGATCGCCATGCAACGCTCACCTGCGGAGCCATAAGCAGCACCAATTAAGGCATCTACCGCTTGATCAAGATCTGCATCAGGCATTACAACCAAATGATTCTTAGCACCACCTAAGGCTTGCACTCTTAATGGATAAGCGCCTTTGCGTTTTGCACCTTCGGTGTAAATGTATTCAGCAATGGGCGTTGAGCCTACAAAGGAAATTGCTTTTACATCTGGGTGCTGTAACAAAGTATCAACGGCAAGTTTGTCGCCTTGAACAACATTAAAAACGCCATCTGGTAAACCAGCTTGTTGTAATAAATCAGCCATCATTAATGAAGGTGTTGGGTCGCGTTCAGAAGGTTTTAAAATAAAAGTATTCCCGCATGCGATAGCCATAGGCGCCATCCACAGTGGAACCATGACAGGAAAATTAAATGGCGTAATCCCAGCAGTGACTCCTAAAGGCTGGCGCAACTGCCAGTTATCTATGCCACCACCTATGTTATCGGTGAACTGCGTTTTTAATAATTGAGGTATGCCGCAAGCGAATTCCACAATTTCTAAACCACGCACCACTTCACCCTTGGCATCCGAAAAGACTTTGCCATGTTCACGAGTAATAGCAGCTGCTAAAGCATCATGGTTTTTCTCAATTAGCTCTTTGAATTTTGAAAGTATGCGAGCTCTTCTTAAGGGCGCTGTTTCTGCCCACGCTGGTGCAACAGAACTAGCAGCAGCAACAGCTGCATTAACTTCAGATTGATCAGCTAAAACAACCTCAGCACATACTTCACCAGTGGCAGGATTAAAAACCGGCTGAGCTTTAGCATTCGCAATGGCAGTTCGTTTGCCATTTATGAAGTGAGTTATTTGATTAATAGCCGGCTTAGTCATAACAATCCTTTTAGTAAAAACACTCGCATAATCTATTTAAAAGAAAGATCAATGCAGAATAATGAGATATTAATTGAAACTCAGAATTTATTTATTTTGTTTCTGTGGATAAGTCTAAGGATAACTATGGGAAGAAAAGTGAATAACCTTGATTAAACGAACTGCATAAAATCTTATCCAGAAACTATAAGAACTCAATACGCACTTTTTTCAAACCTTATCATTTTCTTAAACACTTGATCTGACAGAAAAAAATCTAGTTATCCACAAAATTTCTCTTCCTTATCTACTATTACTATCTTTAAATATATAAAGAACTAAATAAAGAATAAAAAAATAAAACTCACCAGCTGCAATAAAAAAATATAAAAACTTACTGAGGGAATTTTGTGTCAAACTAAAACAAGTAAAACATTAACGTTTAATGTTTTAACTTTTTAAAGAGGCACCTAATGAGTCAGCACGGACTAACTGATCACGTAACCACTTATGACCAGGACTGCGAGCATCTCTTTCATGCCATAACATATCGATATGAACTTCAGGCATAGGAAAAGGTAGTTCTTTTGCAATCAACATTTCACTCATGCCTGTGGCAGCAATCAAATGACGAGGTAATACCATTAGTAAATTTGATGCAGCGACAACTTTACCCGCAGTAAAAAATTGATTCACAGTTAATAGAATTCTACGATCACGCCCTATGCTAGTTAAAGCATCATCAACTAAGCCACGCGCACGACCTGAAAAACTAACTAGCAAATGATTTGCAGCACAATATGCATCAAGGGTTAATGTTTGTTTTGCCAGTGGGTGATCATTTCTCATCACACATACATATTGGCCGCTATATAAACGTTCATGGCGTATGGGCGTTTCAGTTCCACCCTGAAGTTGGGCTACAACACCAGGAAAAAACCCAATCGCGAGATCTATATCACCACGCAATAACATCGGTCTAGGTTCACGAGTAGTAAGCGGCACCATACGGATATCAATTCCCGGCGCTTCTTCTTCAATTAAACGAACTAGGCGTGGCAACAACAATGCGGCAGTCGCATCTGCCATTGCCATCCTAAAGGTCGCATGCGCTTTTGCAAGCTCAAAGCTTTGTGGGGCAACAGCTTCTTCAAGGTCAGCGAGAGCACGTCTGACTGCTGGCCATAGAGACTCTGCTCTAGCTGTTGGTTTAACGCCATGAGCGGTACGTATTAGTAATTCGTCATTTAAAGCATCGCGCAGACGCTTAACCGCATTAGAAACAGCCGGTTGCGTCATGGCCAATCGACTAGCTGCCCGAGTTAGGTTTTGCTCGGTCATGACGGCATCAAAAACGCGTAACAAGTTTAAATCTAGGGTTAAAAAGCTCATTTTTTAATCCTGCCTTGGTCGATTTGATAAATGATATATCAAAATAAAATAATTATTATTACAAATCGAAATTATACTTATATCAAGGAGAAACTTATACTGCATAGCAACATTACATCACTAAGGTAAGACTATGCTGAAATTCATCCCTAACTTTCAAAGTTTTTTTATTGCTAATCAAACGCAGAATTCATGGACTGGTTTATTTGCTCGTACAAATAGTCAGAACGAATTTAACGGAAAAGCAAAAAGCCAGAAGTTAAAGCAAGCGATCTCATTGCAACGTATGGCTAGAGAAGTTGAAACCTCACAGCCTAATCTTGCTGCTGAATTGCGTAGCTTCGCTTCACGCTAAATAATAAATTTAAGCCTTAGCTTGATCACGGCTAAGCGCGTTATGTTGACGGTGCAGTACTAAAAAAACCGAACTAACTATAAAGACGCTTAAGCCAGCCAGCACTAATAGATGATCGCTACCTATTAGTACGAACACGATTCCACCAACCGCAACACCAACAGATTGGCCTAGAAAGAAACTAGAGGCAAAAGCTGCAACAGCAGTGCCTCTACGCTCAGGCGCCATTTGGGTAGCATTGATCTGTAAGGTGTTGTGCATCATATAAAAGCCCAAACCAAAACAAAAGCTAGCGGGCAACGACCACCACCAAACAGATGCATAAGCAATTGACCATAGCGACAGCGTCATCAATAAACCACCATAACGTATCAAACCAGATTCACCGAAATAAGTTACGGCTGTACGCGACCGTAACGCAAATAACAAACCACCTAATCCAAAAAGCGTCACGATTGCACCGGCTGCACTAAGTGAAACGCCATGGTGAGTATGCAAATGGGATGCGATAAAAGACATACCACCAAACACTGCCGCGCCTTCCAACATGACCGTGACAAGCACCACGCGTGCCCAAGGGATATTCAACACCAAACTAAATTCGCGAAACAATCTAGGAAATAAATTTCCTTCAGCTATATGTAAAACTTTTGCAGATGTAGGAAGCTTTTTATTAATGTGTAATAAAACAAAACCAATTACTGCGAATGAAGTAGCAATCAATACAAAGGGCACACGCCAACTCAGATAATCAGCACAAAAACCACCTAAAAAAGCACCGCTAGATAAACCAAGAATTTGACCTATTAAAAAGCGTGCTAATACAGGTTGGCGCTGTTCATAAGGTACAACATCACCTATCCACGCCATAGACAAAGGAATAATGGCAGCAGCAGTAGCGCCAGCAAGCATACGAGTACCTAACAAACTATAAAAGTCTGGCGCTAGAGCACAAAAGAAAGCCGTACACGCACAGGCTAAGCATGCACGCCCAATCACGAGGTATTTTCCGTAACGATCGCCTAATGGTCCAAAAACAAATTGTGTAAAACCATACGACACACCAAAAACAGTAATCACTAAAGACGCCATGGCGAGATTAATTGCAAAGGTATCAGCAAGTTTAATCAACATAGAGTCGGTTACTCGCATAGACATGCCACTACCAAATGAGGCGACCGATAAGGCTAAGATAGCAGAAGAAGGTATTTGTTCTTCTTGCGATGAAGCGACTTGGGAATGATTAGTCATACAGAGAACGCTGACTTTCAAAAAAATGCGCTGTGCCAGTCAAAGGATTAGAGAAGGAGAGTGAGCGCGCTAATAATCTTAAAGGCGCTGAAAAATCATCGCTGTTAGCGGCGTGAGCTATTGGGTACAAAGCATCGTTAAGCAATGGTAAACCTAACGACATCATATGCACACGCAACTGGTGCATTTTTCCAGTAACAGCCTCAAGCAAATAACGAGTATGAGTTAGCTCGCGTTTATCTAAACGAATAATAGTTTCACTATTAGGCTCACCACTTACTTCTTTCATTTTATAAAACGCTGCATCTTTAACAAGACGAGAGCGATGAACTAAAGGGAAAGTAAGCGTTTCATTAAAGCCTGCATGGGCCTCATAAATTTTTTTTACTAAGCGGTTTCTAAATAAGTTTAACCACTGATGACGTGTGTGTGGGTTAACTGAAAACATAACTAATCCAGCTGTTTCTCGATCTAAGCGATGCAGAGGAACTAGATGACCGATACCAGTTTGATTTTTCAATCGTACCAATAAAGTCTCGCGTAAAAAACGACCGCCAGGCGTGACAGGCAAAAAGTGCGGTTTATCAGCAATAAGTATTTCATCGTCTTGATAAATAATTTCTGCATTAAATGGAATGGGCGTTTCTTGTTCGGGTTCGCGGTAATAAAAAACGCAGGCACCAATACGATAAGGACTAGCAAGCGTTAAAGCCTGAGAATTTTCATCGCGCACCTCTCCACGCGACATGCGATTTTCCCAACTGGTTCTAGTTACATGCGGAAAACGAAAAGAAAAAAAATCGCCTAAAGACGTCCAAGATCCATTTGGTAGCCAAACATAACTAGGAGATACACCATCGCGCGGTGGAAGACTAGCAAGTGGTTGTGAGCTCGGTCGAAAAGACATGACATACGTTTCAGTACAAAGCGACGAATACTATATTGAGCATACTAAAACGCTCTCATGCACAAAAATTTTTTTGAGAATTTTATGCGCATGAGATAGTGAGGATTTATGCAGCAAGTTTATTTGCAAGCATGACTCGCGTGCTTTCCAATTCGGGCGGTAAGTTATGTTCTAACTTTTTAAATAATTCCGCATGGAGGGACAGCTCAGCTTGCCAAGCTTGATGATCAATAGAGGTAATGCTGGCATATTGATCTGCATTAAACGTAAGGCCATCCCAAGTAAGGTCATCAAAGCTAGGGGTTAGTCCAAAAATATTTTCTTTAGCAGCAGCTTGATTATCTAT
>JAXISQ010000099.1:0-6335 GCA_034680505.1 Noviherbaspirillum sp. | reverse complement strand
GTAGCGTAATCATCCGAGCAATTGAACCGATCATCTGTTTTTTTCGTACGATTACGCTGCGCTAATCGTACCTACCATTCGTAGCAATAATGAGCTAGTACGGCAAGCGACTTCAACGCAGCTAGCGATTTTTTCTCGTATTCAGATAGCTTGAGACTTACGAAAAATAAGCACAGCGCTCGATAGCAAGGCGGAGGCGCGCAGGCAGTACGCTAGTACGGCAAGCGACTTCAACGCAGCTAGCGATATTTTCTCGTAAGTCGATTAATTAGAGTTTCATAGCATTGTGCATATACAACTGCAACAACAATGCTTCTAACACTGCGGTGGCGATGCCTTGCTCTTTTGCGAGCATGTCGCGCAAGCCTTGTGCTGTAATTTCCAAACAGGTTGTAACGCCCACTGCTTGTGCAGCTGCGCTACGTACGCCACCTGAAATTAAAGACTGTTCGCCAAAGGATGCACCTGCTGGTAACAAGGCGATTTGCACATTGCGTGCACGATCAATTATTTTTACTTGTCCAGTTTGTATGACATAAAATTTTTCGGCAGCATCGCCTGCTTCGAATAACAAAGCACCATCATGATAGGTGACAGGATTAAATCCGCTACTCATAGCAAACTTTCTGGTGCTTTAGATAAACCGAGTATGCGCATGACGGTGAAGCGGCAAATTCCTTTGAGTCCTGAGTTAAGACGTCGTACTTCACGTAGGGCACGTTCAATTGGAATGACTTTAGTTGTAACGAGCGTAGTAGCGACTGCATCCCAATCATAGACTTTGTCGCATAGCCCTTCTGCTAATCCAAACACGCTACCGGGTCCAAAAAAATGTTCACCGTTTTTATCGGTGACTACTACTTCGCCGGTGATAATCACTTGCGCAAGAACAGGATGTTCACCTTTCTCAGCGACTTTCTGTCCAGCTGAAAAAATTCCAGCATTCAGTTGTTCATTACCCCAGATTTTAAAAAACAAACGCTCTGAGCTAGAGAATTCATGATGATCATACGCGTCATGTGCTGACTTAGATTTAGGATCAACAATGCCTAGCGCTTTGAAACGCTCAACATTCACACTAAAACGGTGAGGCGAATTTTCTTGGCTCATGAGGTCAGCAACAATTCATAGAAAGTTTTAAAAACATATGAAGAAACAACGCAGAATTTTTATTATAGAACGCATAGTCAAAAAAGTTCTAAAAAGTTAGTCATAATTATAATTTTAAAAATAATAATTATGCAGCCACGTGCGCCGGCGCCTGCAGCGCAAACGAAGCCGATGTCGCACCTCTCCAGTAACTACGGAATGGTTCAGGCAGTTGCGAAATTTTATCTGCCTCGAATAAAACACCATGCCCCAAGGTTGGCAATGAAGTCGCTAACGGCAAAGCCATGCCTTCTGCATTGCGCACCATAATATGATCTGGCGTGATTTCTTTAGGATGTCGCATACCTGCAGCACCGACTATTTCAGATAAAGCTTCGACTGTCTCGTGATGGAAATTACGAACACGCGTTGCTTTATCTGGCACCACTAATGCACGCTGACGTAAAGGATCTTGTGTTGCTACACCAGTGGGACAATGATCAGTATGACAGCTACGCGACTGTATACAACCTAATGCAAACATAAACCCACGCGCTGAATTACACCAGTTCGCTCCTAGCGCCATGGCACGCGCTATATCAAAACCTGAAATGATTTTGCCGGAGGCACCAATGGAAATCTGATCACGCTTACCTATGCCTATCATAGTGTTGTGCACTAAACGTAAACCTTCACGTAATGGCATACCCACATGATCAGAAAATTCGACTGGCGCTGCACCCGTCCCACCTTCTTTACCATCAACAACGATAAAGTCAGGATAGACATCTGCTTCAACCATCGCTTTTGCTATACCAAACCATTCCCAAGGATGGCCTATACATAATTTAAAACCAACTGGCTTACCATCTGAGAGCAAACGCAAACGCGCAATAAACTTAATCAATTCTGCTGGTGTGGTGAAAGCAGTGTGCGCTGCGGGCGATACACAATCTTGTCCCATGGTTACACCACGTGCTACAGCAATCTCTGGCGTGACTTTAGCAGCGGGGAGTACACCACCATGACCAGGCTTAGCACCTTGCGAGAGTTTTATCTCTATCATTTTGACTTGTGGTGATGCAGCTTGTGCAGCAAATTTATCTGCATCGAAATGACCATCTTGTGTACGACAACCAAAATAACCTGAGCCTATTTCCCAAATCAAATCGCCACCATGTTCACGGTGATAAGAAGAAATCGATCCTTCACCTGTGTCATGCGCAAAATTACCCATCTTGGCACCACGATTCAAAGCACGAATCGCATTTGCAGATAGCGCACCAAAACTCATAGCAGAGATGTTAAATATAGATGCGTTGTAAGGTTGCTTACATTGTGGACCACCAATATCTATCCTAAAGTTTTTTGGTAAGGCTTTTACCGGTGCAGCAGAATGTCCCATCCACTCGCTATCTTTTGCATAGACCGAAACGATGGTACCAAAGCCTTTTTTATCATTTTGTCTTTTTGCGCGTGAATACGCCATGCCACGCTGATTACGTGAAAATGGAATTTTTTCTTCATCATTCTCAAGAAAATACTGACGAATTTCTGGTCGTATGTATTCCAACATAAAACGTAAATGACCAGTCACAGGATAGTTACGCAAAATAGCATGGTGTGTTTGCATCATATCTCTCACACCAAGTAAGAACAGTGCAAGAAAAATCATCGATAGCACAGGTAAAACAAACCAACACACCACTGCACCAACCAATGTGAGTAGCCAAGGAAGGTAGCGTGAAAAAATCATCTTTGCTCTCCTATAATTTTAATTCTTATAAAAATGATTAATGAAATTCGACACTCACAGAAGGATCGCCAGGCAAGCCTATATATTTCACTTGTACGCGCATTCCAGGCTTAGTCGGCTGTGGTGGAACATAGCCACCCAAACTTAGTAAATCACCCCGCTTTAATTTAATGCCATTTTTTTTCAAATCTTGCGCTAACCACATAGCAGCATTAATCGGGTTATCCATCAGAGCACTACCCTTAGCGCGCCCTAACTCTTGACCTGAATTTTCGTCTGTCATCACAACCGTCATATTTGCAAGTGCATCTAGAAATGCCTGACTTTTTACAACTGGAATTTCTTGTCCCAACACGCCACCTCGGAAAGCAACATTCGTAGCGACCATGGCATTACCTGAAAATGTTCCCTCTAACATCAGATCAGGTAATTCAATGAAAGGCACTAAGAATTCAATATGTCCTAGTGCTTCTAGAGGAGTTTTTGCATCGGCCAAACCTGCATCTTTAGCAACCACAATAAAGTCAGCTTCATATAAAGGACGTGCACCAAATTTTGCTGGCAATACAGCTTGAATATCTATCATGTCACGCTCATACATATAACCCCAACGAGGGCCATCAACTTTAAAACGCTGTTGTAGAGCGACATTAGTAAAACCTGCTTTATAACCAACCTGCTCACCTAAAACACGACGCAGCTTTAGTGATAATTTTTTCTTGGCACATTCTGCGTCAGCCGCACTAATGTCATTACCAAAACCTTTACTTTCCCGCATTGCAGAAAAATCAGCTACATAGGCATCAATTGCTGCATCGCTAGGACACCCTGCATACGCCAAGCCACAACAAGAAATTAAAAAAGAAAAACCAATATAACGACTGCTTTGCTGAAGGGCTGCAAGAAAACGCATGATTGAAAAATCTCCAAGTTAATATAAATTTTAATTTTTAAGTGTTCGTTCAAGCAGTCCATGCTTTTTAAAAAATTAGAAAGCAGCTTACGACAAAAAGAACGCGGTTCAAATTAATTCGCTGCATTTAAAAACATCGTCTGATACAACATAAAAAAAACATACATGATGTCAAAATGAAAAATATCGCTTAGTTAGCAATTATGCAGCATAGCTGAACATAAGTTATCAAAAAAATAAAAATCTTCACTATTCTAAAAGCAGTCGCATATTTTTAAAACAGCAAAAAAATCTAATACTTAGTAATCGAAATTATATTAACAAAGCCAAGTTATTAAATTAGAAATCATATTTAAACTAAAACGATAAATAGAGTTCTTATATTAATAACTTCAACGGCAATTTCGATTTATTTATTGTCAATCAAGTCGTGCTTAAAGTATTCTCCCGTCTGTAAGAATGTTTAATAACAGGGGGAAGCATGGCAAAAAACATCCGCTTCGGTGAATATGTGCAAGCCGTAACAGTTGATTCTGATTCGGTAAGCTATTCAAAATTAATGCCGAAGCCTAAGTTGGATAAGAACGGAAATATCATTTCACAAAAGCCAGAAAAACTAAAATTGGCTGGTGTGGATATTTATAATCTACTGCAGCCGTATGTCAGTACACGTTTTATGGAGCAATTTGCAGCAGTAGTTCCGCTTGCAGTTTATCTGGCTCTTTTCCAAATCATCGTTTTGCAGCGTTCAGTTGCTGACGCATCTTCCATTACTGGTGGTTTGATTGCGGTAATGATAGGTCTGATGATTTTTATGGAAGGTATTAAACTAGGTTTAATGCCTTTTGGCGACATTATCGGTAATAACCTACCGCGTAAATTACCTCTTCCTGGTGTTTTAATTATTGCTGGTATTTTGGGCGTTGGTGTAACTTACGCTGAACCTGCAATCGGCACTTTGCAAGTTGCTGGATCCATTGTTGATCCTCTTAAAGCGCCTTATCTTTACACTCTGCTAAATGATCGCGCACCAATGACTGTTTTATGCGTTGGTATTGGTGTTGGCCTAGCAGCGATTTTAGGTACCATGCGTTTCTTGTATGGCTGGAGTCTTAAACCTATGATTTATCTGAGTTTAATTCCTGGCGCCATACTCACCGCTTATTGCGCAATGGACCAACATCTAGCAGCTATCGTTGGCTTGGCATGGGATTGCGGCGCTGTTACTACTGGCCCTGTTACTGTTCCACTGGTACTCGCATTAGGTATTGGTGTGGCAAATGCAGGTGGTAAAGGTGATAGTGCTTTATCAGGTTTTGGTATTGTTACTTTAGCTTCTATTTTCCCTGTTGTGGCTGTTCTGGGCTTGGGTGTTTACATTTCTCAAACCGTGCCTATCGATGTCATCATGACAGAAGCTGCTGCAAAGACTGCATCAATCGCTTCTACTGCAGCTGCGGGAGCAAAATTACCTTGGTATGAAGTGACACCAGGTCTAGAGATCGCATTAGGCGTTCAAGCTATCGTGCCTTTGGTTCTGTTCCTGATGCTAGTGTTGTTTGGTATTTTGCGTGAGAAATTACCAAATGCTTTCATCATTGGTTATGGCTTAGTACTAGCAGTTGTTGGTATGTGTATTTTCAACATCGGCTTAACTTATGGTCTTGCCGCATTAGGTGCTCAAGCAGGTAATTTAATCCCTGCTGCTTTCACCAAAATTGATGCAATGCCTGAAGCACCACTCTACTCTGCTGCAGTCGGTATGCTTTTAGCGGCTGTGTTTGCATGGATTTTAGGCTTTGGTGCAACCTTAGCTGAACCTGCGTTGAATGCACTAGGCTTAACTGTGCAAAACATGACCAACGGATCCTTCAAAAAATCCATGTTGATGTATGCAGTAGCGTTTGGTGTAGCAACAGGAATTATGTTGGGTGTAACAAAACTGATTTTCAATTACAACCTTTTATACATTCTTGTACCTGGTTACGTTATTGCTCTGACATTGACTGCTCTTTCATCAGAAGAATTCGTTAACATCGGCTGGGATAGTGCAGGTGTGACCACCGGTCCAGTGACCGTTCCTCTCGTTTTAGCTATGGGCTTAGGCTTTGGTAAAGCAGTGGGAGCAGTTGAAGGTTTTGGTATTTTGGCTGCGGCATCAATCGTGCCAATTTGTGCAGTTCTTGGACTAGGTGTCTTTGTTCAATGGCGTGTAGATCGAGAACTAAAGAAATCTGCACAATCTTGATTTAAATAAAAAGATTTTATTAAGCTTTAAAAATTAAGGGGAAACGCATGGCGAAGCGTAAAGTAACGAATTTAACCGAGGTGGCATTAATCACCTGCGTAGTACAAAAAGGTTTGGCAGACACGATTAACAATTCATTGTTGGAAGTAGGCGTACAAGGCTCTACTGTTCATATGGGTATTGGCACTGGTGTTCGTGAAAGACTGGGCATATTAGGTGTTGCTGTTGATGTTGAGCGCGAAGTGATTAGCGTGATGGTGCCTGTTGATCAAACAGACAGAATCTTCGAACGCATCTTTTTAGCTGGCAGATTAGATACACCAGGTATG
>JAXISQ010000098.1:0-6383 GCA_034680505.1 Noviherbaspirillum sp. | reverse complement strand
CTTATATCGACGATATATTAGTCCGCAAAGAGCCACCAATCGAAATGCCAGCATGGCAAGGCGAACCAACTGTGAACGCCCACATTCTTGATCTCTACGCTTATTTAACTGCACGTGCCGAAGGTAAATTTAGTACAGAGCGTCCGATAAAATAATTAATACCGTATTCGTAATGAATAAGCACCGCTCTTGCGAACTGGCAGTGTGAGAATTTTTCATCTTACCGTTCAAGCTCTCATTCCATTTAGTAAGCTAATATACTATTCAGACACAAGGAGTGTAGTTAAAAATAGGAGTGATCAACATGACTCAGCATGCGCCTGTATGGCTAGAGGTTGCGCTGAATGGTCCATGGTCGCGTGAGCGACAACCCATGATACCTATCACCGAAGACGAAATCGTTGAACAAGCGATTGCATGCGCACACGAAGGTGCTGCCATCATCCATGTTCATCCCTATGATCCTGTCACAGGTCGTCAACGCGATGCTTATGAAATCTATGCACCCATCATTGAGCGTGTACGCTCTCAGGTTGATGTAATTTGCTATGGTACCTTACCTTTTACAGGTGATGTCGATGCGAAAGAACCCATGTCTGCTGAGCAGCGTTTTGCTGCCATCGATAAATTAGCAAGAAGTGGTTTACTTGAATGGTCTGTGGTTGATCCAGGCTCTACCCACATCAGTACTCGTTCAACACTCGCATCTGGACACGAAGGTTTTTTATATTCCAATCCCGAATCACATATACGCCATGGTCTTGAACTATGCTGTCATTACGGGTTACATCCTTCATTTGCCATCTATGAACCTGCCTTTATGCGTTTAGGTGCTGCACTAGCCGAATGCTATCCAGGTTTGCCGCGACCCATTTATCGACTCATGTTTTCTGATACGCTCACTTTTGGATTTCCGCCGCGCACATGGGCAATCGATGCTTATCGTGAATTACTGACCGAAGAAGCTCCCCAAGCAAACTGGATGGTAGCGGGTTTGGGTGCTGAAGTTTTACCACTCGTGCCAGACATCGTAAAGCGTGGAGGTCATGTGCGCGTTGGATTAGAAGATGTCCCCATGGGACATAAAGTTGGCAATCTATCTCAAGTTAAAGATGCGCGAGACAGCATAGAAAAAGCGGGCGCACGGACTGCTACTGCAACAGAAATTAGGGAAAGCCTTGCAACTAATAAAATTAATGCTTAATAAATTTTATTTTTAAAAAAATAAAAAAATTCAGGTAGCGTCAATTAGCTAAACCACAATCCCTTCAATCTCCATTAGACGCGCAAGACTCTCTTCTAAAATCATGCGAGCCGCTGCAGTGGACTGGTTCAATTGCATATGCAAGCGTGCATCATCTTCATTTCGGTTTGCGCATTCGAGACTGTAGTGTTCAAATGCCGTCAAGTTGATAATGAGTTCAGCTAAATGATTAGGGCACTCACACGCGATAGCACTACTTAACGTTGCGATATGCGATAACTGTTCCTTATCAAAACGAGGTGGCGCACTTTCCTCATCTGTCTGTTTATCATGTAAAGAAGCTGCATTGAATAATGGCTGCATCAAAGACATGCAAGCACGGTAAATCTCAGCTGCAGATAACGCGCCTTTCAGACATACAATGCCAGCAGACTCTAACTCTGCAATCGCTTTTCTTGTCGCAAAATTAAAAACAACAATCGCTGCTGAAGCGCCAGAATCAGTGCAGTACTTTTCTATCAAAGATTGTGATTCTTCATTAATCGTAGATAAATCTATGATGACAACATCTGCTTGCGCATGTGCTGTTGATGATGAACCGGAAACGGTGGATCCAACAATATCAATATCTTTGTAATACAGTAAATGCCTACCGTATCGCACACGTAGAGCATCGCCCACGAAAGCAATACGGCATTTCAATACATTACGTGTTTCAAGCGGAGCACCTTGATGATGTGACGCACTGAGTCGCTCACGTAATTCATCGGACGATAACTTTGCCAAACTACTCACACCATGGCCACGCTCAGTTAATTGCTTAACTAACTGCAGCTTTCTAATGTCGCTCTCAGAATAAAGACGTCTGCCCGTTTCACTACGACCAGGCACGATGAGTTCATAACGCCGCTCCCATACGCGCAGTGTCTCTGGATGGATGTTGGTACGTCGAACAACGACGCCAATCGTGAACTGCGGCTGATTCAAGGTTTCCATTTTTTTGGATCACTTTTAAATTGAGGTCAAACACGCTCAAACATCAAAGCTGTTTAGGTTTTGTTTATATATTAGATGAAAATTATAGCAGTGCAAGCTTCCCAAGCCTTAAATAATTATTATTTAAGAAACTTAAATAAGCTAATTAATGAAGCTTAACTTCAATTTGAACAGTTATTTTACATATTATTAACTTAATTGCGAAGTAATTTTATATTTTGTTTATATTATTGTTGACATTATCTGTTCAAATGATAAACTCCAATCCATTAAATCTTATTCACACAACATTTTCCTGATTGGAGTACTTCATGTTCAACAAAATCCTACTTATTACCGCGTTGGTATCAAGCACAACCGTTTTTGCTAACAACGTAAAAAGCAATGCAGTCATTACCGAGAAAGACAAAGTCATCACTTTAAATATCGCTGAAAACAACTGGGCATCAATCGCGACTAACAGCGTTAATGGCTTAACAAAGATTCGCGAGTATTACGACATGGGTAAAGCTGGTGTTCAGCACATAGACTATGTTGCAAACTGCTCCAACAAAAAACTCTCTATGGCAGCTTTCAAAGTATTACCTACTGTTGTGACTAAAAATGAAGCCGCTACTAATGTAAACGTAAGCAATCTTTCTTTCTACAAACCAGTCTTACAACACGATACAAATATTTTAGAAAAAGCTTGCAGCCCTTCACGCTCCATACAAAGCGCACAAGCAGATAATTAATCCTTTGTTTTTGTTCAAATTCAATAAATAAAAATACTAGCTCTATGTGCTTACAAAGACATAGAGCTAAATGTTATTAGTAGTTAAAAAGAGTAGATGTCCGGATCAGGCTTTGCAGTACTAACTAGCATTATAAAAATTTAATGAGCTGACTAATTTAATAATTGCTTAAACAAAAAATACGAGACTAATCATGCTACTTTCCTCTAAATTAATTAGTTATGCACATAGTATTAAAAATGCTCACACCAACGGCAGTCGCATAACTGCAAAGTCACAAGCTCTTAGTCTGAGTATTAGTACCAGTGTGAATACACTTAACACTCTACATATGCTCAACATAGCTGATGGTTTAGAGCCTGTAGGTAGAAAAATTATTGCGCAATCCTCTGAAAAAGCAGCAGATCCTATTCAGAGTGCTGTGTTGGGTTATGTTTATAAGAGTCGTTTTTGCGAATCTGTCAGCAACAAGGAACTTGTAAAAGCTAAACATGCCCATCGATTGCTGATAGAACCAAAGCTTGCAATCCGACTAGGCAGTACACCAGATAAATCCTGCTCTTTCGAAGAATTCTTTCTATCATTTGATGCTATCGCAATGGGTCTAGACGTTACCCTCGTCCCGTTTAAAGATGATTGGCACTACGAAGATAAAATTTGTGCCAATGGATTTGATTCTCAGTTAATTTTGGGCGTATCAAAAACCCTCTCACGTGAGAGCAAGCGCAATCTGACATCCATCATCAATCAATCCACTTTCAGCATTAGCAAAATCAGCGCATCGCAATCGCAAATTATGAGTTATTCATTAGGACATCAAGCGGCTGTCACCACTATTGCTGATCTGTATGAAGTGTTTAGAAAACATTGCGAAGAATATGAATCCGCACCTCTAACCAAAGGTGACTGGGTAGCTTTGAATGCACTGACTAAACCCATAGCTATAGAAAACGATGATGAACTTGTTTTTGTAGCCAATGGTTTAGATCTTGATGCAATTCGCATTAAATTCACTAAATAATTTTATTGAACTGCACGCATTTACTAGAGATTCATTAGACCAACAGCAAGAGGATAGCTATGTCAGCGCATCTCAGCTTTAAGGAAAGAGAAGAATTTAGTCAACGCTTAAGAGTGAGCTTGCAAAAGGCTGGAATCAATCCAGATAGTCCTACGCAATTTCATAGAGCACTGCAAGTTGCTGATGAAACAGTTCGAATTTCACCCTCTACTATTTATCGTTGGTTATTAGGTGACTCGCTGCCATCTGAAGAAAATATGAAGGTAGTGGCAAATCTGTGTAATGTTTGCCCACAATGGCTTAGATCAGGAAAAACAACTGTAGAAATATAAGTTGATCTGGTTTCTTACTGCAGCCACATTCCTCTATAAGTGCCTTGTGGATCGTGATCTTGGGTTTGTTTTTTTACATTAAAGGCTCTACCACCTCGAGGATCAGTACCTCGTCCAGCAATATAAAGCCAATTACCCTGGTTGCTATAAACATCATAGTCAATTAATTGTGATTCAAACCATGCTGCACCTGATTGCCAATCACCCTCTAAATCATAGATTAGATAACTCGCAACGACCTGTCTTAACCTATTCGATAAATAGCCGGTTGTTTTCAGCTCTCGCATGGCAGCATCGATTAAAGGCTCACCAGTCTCACCTTCACTCCATGACTTAAAAACATCTGCTTTAAATCGAGGTAAAGGTTTTTCACTTAAGCCTTTTGGACGATAGAGTTTTTTTCCATATTTGAAATGAATAAAACGAAAGTAATCGCGCCACAATAATTCAAACCATAACCAGTATGTCCCATCATTTGCACCATGCTTAGCTTCATAACTCTCTAGTTTGTTTGCAATGGTGCGGGCTGAACAACAACCCCATGCCAACCAAGGAGAAAATTTACTCGAGTAATCGAGTCCAATCAGTTGATTTCTGGTTTGTTTATAAGTGTCTGGCAAACGTCTTTGAAAATATTGTTCTATATGCGCAAGCGCACTTGTTTCACCACCCTGAAAAACTGAGTTTGAGTTTACTTTAATAAAATCATCTGCTTGCTGTAAAGATGAACTCGTCACAGGAAGACTAGGTAATACAACTGGGGCGTTAATAGGATTTGTATATTTAATTTTATGTTTCTCTATACTCAACCTACATTGCGTGAAAATATCCGGTGTTTGATTTAATGTGAAAGGGAGATCGTCGGTAGCTATCATGCCAGATTGCCAAATAGGATGCACTGCATAGCCTGCATCTGTTAAGCGAGTCACCTGATCGATTTCTTCTGTTGCTACGATCTGTTCACAGATAATTTTATTAAAAGCTATAATTTTTTTGAGTTCTAAGAAAACGCTCTCTACATCACCGTGAAATTCGAATAAATCTGAACCCAATTTTTGTAAATTTACTTTTAAATCATTTAATGACTCACGCAGAAAATTTTTACGATGATGCGCTACTCTATTGAAATACCAAGTAGTCTGACTTTCATTAGCGGGATCATGTACATAAATGGGCAATAAAAAATCCGCTTCTTTACAAGCCTGAGTCAAAGCAGGATTATCTAGTAAGCGTAAATCATTGCGAAACCAATAGATGATGACTTTCAATGTTGTTCTGCCTTGATTTAAATTAATCGATTATATGTAGTTCTCTATTTTAACTAAGTTACAGAATAATTATTTTTAAATGCCTATAGAGTTAGTTTGGTTTAAACGTGATTTACGCTGGCGCGACCATGCTGCATTGAATGCAGCTGCAGCTCGTGGCCCTGTGCGTTGTATCTACGTGATTGAACCCACTCTCTGGCAACAAGCAGATGCAGCACTTCAGCACTTTGAATTTATACGCGAATCATTGAGTGAACTAGATCAAGCTTTGCGCTTACACGGCGGCTCGCTAGAAATACATCACGGAGAATTACCTGAGGTGCTAACAAAAATCTGGAATGAAACGCCCTTTCAACGCTTGTATTCACATCAAGAGACTGGCAATCAATTCACTTATGCCAGAGACATTGCCGTTGCTGCATGGTGTAAAGCGCATCAAATTGAATGGCAAGAATTTGCGCAGTTTGGTGTTGTACGAGCATTAAAAAATCGCGATCTATGGCAAGCCGCTTGGGAAAAACATATGGCGGCTCCAATTGAACATGTACAAACAATAAAATTTTGGCAGGAAGCTAGTTTCCATCCCTTCCACATGACAGCACCCTCCCACTTGCAACATAACCCGTCTCAGCGCCAAAAAGGTGGAAGATCTTTAGCAGTCGCGACATTAAAAAGTTTTTTACATGCGCGTAGTCGTGGTTATCGCGGCGGCATCTCTTCACCTTTGTCTGCACCGCATGCCTGTTCACGTTTATCTGCTTATCTAGCATGGGGATGTATCAGCATGCGTGAAGTGGTTCAACATACACGGCACCATCTCGCCTCTTT
>JAXISQ010000097.1:0-6386 GCA_034680505.1 Noviherbaspirillum sp. | reverse complement strand
CCAACTGCAGCGACTGCACTCGCCATCGGCAAAAATCCTTTACGTAACTTGTCCATGTATTGCTGCTTACGTACGGTGTAGTCAGCCGCATAAATCACGAAGACTAGTTTCATTAACTCTGAGGGTTGAAATCGCAGACTACCTAAACCTATCCAACGACGCGCACCCTTCACTTCTTTACTAATGCCAGGTATGAGTACAACGACTAATAACACTAAGCCTGCTACTAACATATAAGGTGCTAAGCGTTGCCAAGTCTCTATGCGTACACGAAACGCCATCACACCAGCAAACAATCCCACCATGACAAATACTGCTTGTCGAGCTAAGTAGTGATGGCCTTTTACTTCGGTTGCACCACCTGATGAATCCGGCATCGCTATCGAAGCGGAATACACCATGACTACACCAGCTAGTAATAACAATACGGTTACCCATACCAGTAACTGATCAAATTCCATCATGCGCGAACGCTGCCCCAGAGATGTCTCCGGTAAGCTCGCCTCACTTTGAAATAATTCAGTTACACCGAGTTTCATGCATAAGTCCTCATGCCATTACCTCGCCTTGCGATAAACCTAATTCACGTACCGCATCAACAAATACTTTGGCGCGCTCTGCATAATTTGCAAACATATCTAAACTAGCGCAAGCAGGTGAAAGCAATACTGTGTCACCTTGCTGTGCGAGTGAAGCTGCTTGCATCACCGCCTCATACAAAGTTGCACAATCACGCATTTCTACGGATGTGTTTGCTAATGCTTGTCGAATTGCTTGCGCATCACGCCCGATTAAGATGACTGCACGAACATGCGCAGCAACTGGTGCAGCGAGTGGCGAAAAGTCTTGGCCTTTGCCATCACCACCAGCAATCAAAATTAAATTTGCGCTACCTTCAGTACCTAAACCACTTAGTGCAGCTACTGTTGCACCAACATTAGTGCCTTTGCTGTCATCAACATAATTCACATCACGAATTCTCGCGACTAACTCAACACGATGTGGCTCACCTTGATACTGGCGCGCTGCATGCAATAAAGGCGCTAATGGCAAACCAATTGCACGACACAAAGCGATCGCAGCTAAGGCATTCGTTGCGTTGTGTTGACCACGAATTTTTAAGGCATCCGCTGGCATGAGCTTATTCATAAATAGCTCAACTTCATGCTTAGTGTTTTTACGTCTACGCTTTTCGCTTTTCTCTGTTTCTTCAGAGCCGACTGCTAACAATAACCATTGCATGCCGTGCTCAGTGATCAGCCCCAATGCATCTGGTGTATCGGGCACATCTGAACCAAAGGTCACACACTCTGCTGATGCATCTTCCATTTTCATGCAGAGTGCATCTTGACGATTCAGCACTCTAACGGTGTGCTCACCAAAAATACGCTGCTTATCTTTTGCGTAGGACTGCATATCACCATGCCAGTCCAGATGATCTTGTGTGATGTTCAACACGGTTGCAGCATCTGCTTGCAAACTATAAGTGGTGTGTAATTGAAAGCTGGAGAGCTCTAGTACCCAACAATCTGGCAAGGCATCTTTATTGACTGCTTCTAGCAATACATCCAATGCAGCGGGACTGATGTTACCCGCCACCTGCACCGACAAACCTGCTTGCTTACAAAGCAAACCAGTCATGCTAGTGACAGTAGTTTTACCATTCGTGCCTGTAATCGCAATTACTTTGGGTTGATATTGTCGCTCTTCTTTTAGTGCCGCTAAAGCTTGCGCAAACAGTTCAATCTCACCCCAAACTGGAATATTCTTTTCAGCAGCAATAGGCAACAATTCAGCTAACTCTACTTGCGGATTTAATCCAGGACTGACTGCAATGAAATCGATATCGTCTAATAATGCGGGCGTAAATTGACCACCTATGAATTTCGCTAGTGGCATTTCCGTCTGCAAAATAGCGAGCCGTTCTGGCGCAATACGTGTATCAGCCACGCGCAAGCGTGCTTGCGCATGTGTGAGCCAACGCGCCATTGCAAGGCCTGACTCACCCAGTCCTAATACCAGCACATGTTTATCGCGATATTGCATGCTTGGTTTTCTCTTATCCTAAAAATTAACGCAGTTTGAGTGTTGACAGTCCTAACAACACTAACAACATCGTGATGATCCAAAAACGCACAACAACTTGCGTTTCTTTCCAACCTTTTTGTTCATAGTGATGATGGAGAGGCGCCATCAATAAAATACGTTTACCCACACCGGTACGATTCTTTGTATATTTGAAATAACCCACCTGCAACATGACTGACAATGTCTCTACTACAAACACACCACCCATGATGAACAACACAATTTCTTGACGCACAATCACAGCAATCGTACCGAGTGCACCTCCTAATGCGAGTGCACCTACATCACCCATAAAGACTTGTGCGGGGTATGTGTTAAACCATAAAAATGCCAATCCAGCTCCTGCCATCGCACCACAGAAAATTAATAATTCACCTGCACCGGGTATATGTGGAATAAATAAATATTTTGAATAGGTCGCACTACCTGCAAGATAAGCAAACAAACCTAATGCAGAGCCGACCATCACAGTCGGCATAATGGCAAGACCATCTAAACCATCGGTGAGATTGACTGCATTACTAGTACCTACAATCACAAAATACGTTAAAGCGATAAATCCCCACACACCTAAGGGATAGCTAATCGTTTTAAAGAAAGGCACGATTAAGTCAGCTTTAGGTGGCAAATCCATTTCAAATCCTGATTGCACCCATGCGAAAAAAAGTTCTAAAACTTTATCGTTGGTTGGGCCTGATACAGAAAATGCTAAATACAGTGCTGCGAGCAAACCTATGATGGATTGCCACATATATTTTTCACGCGAAGCCATACCATTTGGGTCTTTGTATACAACTTTACGATAGTCATCTACCCACCCAATTGCGCCAAAGCCCAAAGTAACAACTAACACAGGCCAAATAAAACGATTACTCCAATCACCCCACAGGAACATGGAAATCGCAATACCTATCAAAATCAACACACCACCCATAGTTGGCGTGCCTGATTTAACTAAATGTGTTTGCGGTCCATCGGTACGTACTGCTTGTCCGACTTTTAAGCGAGTCAACATACGTATCACTGCTGGCCCCGCAAACAGACCTATCATTAATGCAGTTAGTGTCGCAAACACTGCGCGAAACGTAATAAAGTTAAAAATGCGTAGTGCACCGATTTGATCTTGAAAATGTTGAGCGAGCCATAGCAACATATCAATGCCCTCCCACTGACAAGCCAGTTAAATGTTGAACGACTCTTTCCATTTTCATGAAACGTGATCCTTTAATTAGTACACTCGCTGTGGAATCAAGATTGCCCACGACTTTATTTAATTCATCCATATCATTGAAATGTCGGCCATGATTGCCAAAAGCTGTACTGGCATGTCGTGCTAACTCGCCAAGCGTAAAAATTGCATCGATATGTTTGGCTTTTGCATATGCGCCAATTTCTTCGTGAAACGCTACACCTTCACTACCTACTTCACCCATATCACCCAATATCAATGTGCGTGGCGACGGCGCTACTGCCAACACATCAATCGCAGCACGAACAGAATCAGGATTGGCGTTATAGGTGTCATCAATGACTAGTGCACCGTTTTTAGCGCTCTTACGTTGTAAGCGTCCTGCCACAGGCGTAAAAGCTTGCAGTCCTTGTACAATTTTTTCTGAAGTAATACCGATTGCAAGGGTCGCTGCACAAGCAGCTAAAGCATTACGCACGTTATGCACACCAGCAGCAGCAAGTTGTACATCAAATTGCTGACCTTCTGCGTGTATGTGTAAAACACTACCGAAATCTTTTACCTCATAGGTACAACGCACGTGCGCTTGATCATCTAAACCAAAGCTCAAGATGCGACGTGATCCTGCATACGATGTCCACAATGGGGTATATACATCATCAGCAGTAAAAACAGCACAACCATTCGCAGGTAAGTTTTGAATCACTGCGCCATTTTCAATCGCCACTGCTTCAACACTGGCCATAAATTCTTGATGTTCACGTTGCGCATTGTTGACTAAGCCAACATCAGGTGCAGCAATCTCAGCTAAGCGTGCAATCTCGCCAGGATGATTCATACCCATTTCTATGACTGCAGCTTTCATTGCCGAATCGAGTCTGAATAAAGTGAGTGGTACACCAATCTCATTATTCAAATTACCTTGTGTTGCTAAATAGTGGTTGTCTCCAAATGCCGCATGCAAAATGGAAGCAATCATTTCTTTAACTGTAGTTTTTCCATTACTACCAGTGACACCAATAACTGGCTGAGTAAATCGACGCCGCCATGTATGTGCTATTTGTCCTAATGCATAGCGTGTATCACTGACTAATAAAGCAGGTAAAGGATAATGTTCAGGAACAGCATGGGCTACCACTGCAGCAGCACCACTGTTTGCAACTTCAGGTAAAAAGGTATGTGCATCAAAACGCTCGCCAGCAAGCGCAACAAATAAATTTCCTTTATTGATTACCTTGCTATTGGTAGAGACACCTGTGAATTCAACCGAGCTAGTTAAGCTCGCTTCTGGTAAATCTATCAATAGATCATTTAGATGTGCGCGCATTAATGGCCTCCATGGCGCGTTGCGCAAGTAGCTAGTGCTAGTGCAGCGTGATCAGCATCTAAAAATGCGAGTCGACGGCCTTTAATTTCTTGATAGTTCTCATGGCCTTTACCAGCTATGAGTACCACATCATTTTTTGCCGCATGACGTATGGCATATAAAATTGCACTCGCACGATCAGGTATGACTTCTGGTTTTTGCTGAATAGTCTCTGGTATACCGGATACTATTTGCTGAATGATGTGAGTAGGATCTTCACTACGCGGATTATCACTTGTGATGACTATTTGATCTGCCGCACAAGCTGCAGCGCCCATTTGTGGACGTTTACCTGGATCACGATCACCACCACAACCAAACACACACCACAACGCACCTTCTCTTTCATTTGCTACTTCGCGCAAGGTATGTAGCGTTTTTTCTAAGGCATCTGGTGTGTGCGCATAATCAATCACTGCTAACGGTGCTTCAAGACCACCTAATTGCTGCATGCGACCTGGGATAGCAACTAATGACTCTAACAAGGTCGCGATTTTTTGTAGCGTTAAGCCTCGTGCGAATAAAACACCGGCAACTGCCAACATATTACTGACATTGAATCGTCCGATTAAATGCGAACGAATCTGTGCTTGACCAAATGGTGTAACTAATTGAAAACTCATGCCATGCTGCGTTATACGTATTTCTTTTGCACTTAGCATGAGAATGTTTTCCAATTGCTCATCATGTTCTATGCTGTAAGCAAAAATTGTTAGCGCTGGAAATTTTTTACGCACATGTTCTAGCAAGCGGCTTCCCATTGCGTCATCAAGATTAATGACGGCATGGGTTAAGGTTGGCCAATCAAATAAACGCGTCTTAGCAGCTTCATATGCAGCCATGCTGCCGTGGTAATCCAGATGGTCGCGTGTAAAGTTGGTTAATACCGCCACATCAATATGCAAAGCATTTAATCGACCCTGATCTAAACCAATCGATGACGCTTCAATGGCACACGCTTTTGCTCCTGCTTGTTTGTTTACTGCTAGCTGGCGCTGCAATTGCACTGCGTCGGGTGTGGTGTAGCCTGTTTGTTCAAATTGATTAACTTCACCTTGCTTAAACAAACCAATTCCTAAAGTACCAATCACTGTGGTTGGTACACTATCACGCGATAAGGCTTGACCTATCCATTGTGTACAAGAGGTTTTACCGTTAGTGCCTGTTACTGCGACTGAAAATAAAGATTGATCAGGTTGGCCATACCAATTTTTCGCAATACTACCTACTTGTTGTTTTAATTCATGCACAGCAAGATGTGGCACGCTGATGTTGTTACAGGCAGCATGTTCATCTGCAGCTTCATAAATCACAGCACTCGCACCTGCTTGAATTGCTTGCGCAATGTAATCACGACCATCACCCGCGTCACCAGGATATGCAATAAACACATCACCTACGTTAATACGTCTTGAGTCAGCAGTTAAATGCACATTCTTTTGTGCCGTAGTCGATACAGCACCTCTGATCCACTCAGTGATTTGTTCTGGATGGAGTTGCTGTGCTGTGGTCACATGGTCTCCGTGAGCGGCGCAGCCGGCAAAATTACATTGGTCACAGGCGCATCTGGCGCAACATTCAACAGTCGTAAAGTACCTGCTGCGACATTCGCAAAGGCAGGTGCTGCAACTTGACCACCAAACTGTTGTGGACCTGAAGGCTCATCAATCATGACAGCGATGATGATGCGTGGATCAGATACAGGTGCTAAGCCTACAAATGAACCTACATATTTTTTAACGT
>JAXISQ010000096.1:0-6407 GCA_034680505.1 Noviherbaspirillum sp. | reverse complement strand
CTTTTATTGAATTAATTGATATCAATTCTTGAAATTCAATAATTTTTTTATCTTTAATTTCATTTGAAATTTTATTTATTAGAGTAAATTGAAGCTCCGCTTTTTCTTTGATCTTCGTTATCCATGCTGAAGCTAATTGAATTCCATTATGGATTAGAAAATTATCGGGAAATAAATTCTTATTTAAAAAATCGCCTGTTTCTAATTCTACTGCTAAAGAAAAATTTAACTGCTCTTTAGTAATAACTGCATTATTTCTTTTTATATCATAAAAAAATTGCAAGATCTTAGTTGTGACTGGTTGAAAGATACCCATTTGAGTAAAGTTATAGGTATTCAAATTCACATCAAAAAGCTCGCTGATGAAGTTAATATTTTCTGATCTTATCTTTGCTTCAAAATTATCTGCATTCAGGGATGCAAGCATATTGTGTATAGAAATTTTATATTGCGAATTATGTGCGTTAGCACATAGGAGATGAATTTGACGATCATTTTCTGGTCTTATACCAGCAGCTAATAATAAGGCAAGATAATCAGGACGATTTTGGTAAGTGGAAATTAATAGGAGATTAGAAACTTCCTTGGGGGAGAGATTTATATTATTAGAATTTTCTTTTAGTAGGCACTCTAGGCATTTGGTGCTGATGTTATTATTTATTGCATATTCAAAGAGTCCTGTATCGCCTAGTACAGAGTAGTGATCAGAATATGCGCCAGCCTGACTTAGTATTTCTATCATCTGCACGTCATTGTTTTTTATTGCTATTAGCAATGGAGGGACTGCTCCCAGGTCTGTTTTTGCGTGATACGCTAAAAATATATTTACACTACTATAATCTTGACGTGCAGTTGCAATCATTAGTGGCGTAATATTTTGTCCTTCTTTAAGAATTTCAAAATCATTTAAATTTTGTCCAAAAATATTGTTTAAGATATCAATACTCATAGAATGCGTTAATGTATCTGCACATGAGCCGTACTGGAGTAAGATTTTTATCGTATCAGTATGTCCAAATAATGTTGCACTATGCAGGGCTGTCATTCCTTGAGAATCCTTAGCATCATTTTGCAAATTGCCCTGAACGATAAGAAATTCCACAATATCTGTATGACCATTTAAAGCAGCATCCATTAAAATATCTTCTTCGTTTTGATTTATTTCAGGAATTAATGCGCCTCGCGCAAAAAGACAGCGCAATATAATAAGACTTCCTCTTGCAATTGCGCATTCAATAGCTGATTGACCCAAGTGATTCTTCAAATTGACATTGGCTCCCTGTGATATGGCTCTATCACATAAAAGCGGGAATTCATTTTCATGAGCAAATTCAATTGCTGCAAAAAAATTGCTTTGAGCCTGCTCATTAGTAATTCTATTTCCTATGAAATGTACTAACGGTGGTTGAATAGGGGGTAAATTATTTCTATTTAATCTTGAATTTGGAAGCATGATTTACCTTGATTTGGTTAATAAAAAACAATTCAATATAAAATTTAATTTGTTTTGAAATTTCTTTATATATTTGAACGGATGTGAGTATCCGCTAGCCTGATGTCGTTCCAGGCTAGTGTTGATTTATCAATCAGTTTATTTTGTGAATGATGTTTCGACCTAATGGTCAGAAACAATTATTGAAAATACTTGGGGAGTTATTGTGAGAGACGCTCTAAGTCTTCTTGCTGTGTCATCCATGTTTCTTCAACTTCAGCTAGCTCTTTGCTGCAGTAAGCTTGATCGCTAAGTAAAGATTGCAATTCACTTTTTCTATGCTCTTCATAGATGTCTGACTCAGACAAAATCGATTCTATGTTTTTCTTTTTTAGATTAAGTTTTTCAATTTTTTCTTCAAGACGTTTAATGCTCGTCTCTATGGGTTTGCGTAATGCGGCTATTTTTTGTCGCTGTTCTGCTTCTAGTTTTTTTTGTTCTTTGCGTTCGGCCGGACTCATCGATTCAATGATAGATGCGGGTGCTTTTTTTTCTGGTTTCGCTATGTTCTTAGTATCGGGTAGGGATACATTGCGCGCTTCCGTTTTGCTATCAAGTTTAGTTTTGAAAAGCCAGTCGCGATAATCATCTAAATCACCATCAAAGGGAGAGAGTGCGCCATTGGCGACAATCAAAAATTGATCGGTGGTGGCACGTAGTAAATGTCTGTCATGCGAGACTAAAACGAGTGTGCCTTCAAACTGAGCCAGTGCATCGGTTAAGGCTTCGCGTGTTTCTAAATCCAGATGATTAGTTGGTTCATCTAGTAAGAGCAGATTCGGTCTTTGCCAAACAATGAGCGCTAAAGCGAGCCGCGCTTTTTCACCACCTGAAAATGGTGCGATAGAGCTAGTCACCATATCACCAGGAAAATTAAAGCTACCTAAAAAATTTCTTAATTCTTGTTCGCGTGTAGTTGGTGCAATCCGCGCTAAATGCCAGAGTGGCGATTCATCATGCCGCAGCATTTCTAGTTGATGCTGTGCGAAATAACCAATCACTAATCCTTTGCCGAGTTGTGATTCACCATGTAGTACGGCTAGTTCACCTGCAATGGTTTTGATAAAAGTCGATTTACCTGCTCCATTCACACCGAGTAAACCTATACGCTGACCTGTTTGCAAAGAAAAGTTAATGCCACTCGCAATTTGTTTTTCTGTGCCTTCTTCAGTATCGCGATAGCCAATCGCTGCATGATCCAGAGTTAACAAAGGATTTGGTGCACGTAAGGGTTCACGAAATTCAAATGAGAATTCTGCCGCTGCACGTAATGGAGCGAGCTCTTCCATACGCGCCAATGCTTTAATTCGGCTTTGTGCTTGCTTCGCTTTAGTGGCTTGGGCTTTGAATCGGTCAATATACGATTGCAAATGTGCTTGTTTGCGCTGCTGCTTTTCTATCATGCCAGCCGCTAAAATCATCTGGGCTGCACGCTGACGCTCGAACGATGAGTAATTACCTGAATAGCGTTTGAGTTTTTTATCATCGATATGTGCAATCACATTCACGACACCATCTAGAAAATCGCGGTCATGTGAAATGATAACTAAGGTGCCGCTATAGCGTTTTAACCAATCTTCTAACCACAAGATGGCATCTAAATCCAAATGGTTAGTGGGTTCATCCAATAACAATAAATCGGATGGACACATCAAAGCTTGTGCGAGATTAAGCCGCATACGCCAACCACCAGAGAAGCTTGATACCGGTTGCGCAGTTTGTTCTGCTGAAAAACCTAAACCATGCAGTAATTGTTCAGCTCGCGAGCGCACGGTATAAGCATCTGCATCGGCTAGCATGCTGTGAATTTCACCGATGCGATTGCCATATTCAGCATCATCGACTTGCTGTTCTATGCTTTCTAATTCCGCTTCTAATTTTCTAAGCGTGACATCGCCATCAATGGCGTAATCAAGAGCACTGCGATCAAGTGCAGGCGTTTCTTGCGCTACATGGGCGACACGCCAGTTTCGAGGGAAGTCTATGCTGCCTTGATCAGGATGAATTTCATCGCGCAACATCGCAAATAACGTGGATTTACCGGTGCCGTTAGCTCCAATTAAACCTATCTTATCGCCAGGATTAAGAGTGAGATCAACATTCACAAAGAGCGGTTTAGTGCCTCGCATGAGGCTGAGTTGTTGCAGGCGGATCATTGAGTTTTTTTAATAATTTCAGTAGGGCTGTGCGACTGAGGTAAAGAGTAAAGGCAGTATCAAACTAGCGGACATCAGAAAAAAACCAGCGATGCGCCTCAATTTTTATAGTTGTTCTGCGTTGAGTAAAAACACAGCATCATCACCAGCGCTAGTGGAGAGCCAAGTTAGCTCATATTCAGAAAACGCTGCTTCAGCATGAACATACTCATTACCTATTTCTATAATGAGCTTGCCTTGCGCTGCTAGCCTGTCTTTTGCACCAGCGACGATTTTGCGCACTAAATCCATACCGTCTGTACCACCAGCAAGTGCAAGCAGTGGTTCATGTTTATATTCAGGTGGCAGTGCGTGAATTGATGCAGCATTCACATAAGGAGGATTGCTGATGATGAGATCATATTTTTTATTCGGCACTTTTGCGTAGAGATCAGATTCAATCAGCGCGATTTGATCTTCGCATTGATAGTCATGCACATTGCGCTTGGCAACTGCAAGCGCATCTATTGAGATATCAACAGCATCAATTTTGGCATTCGGAAAAATATCCGCCATCATGATGGCAAGACATCCTGATCCCGTACAGAGTTCTAGAATATTTTTAACAGCATCTGGATGTGATACCCAAGGTGCAAAATGCTCAGGTATGAGTTCAGCAATAAAAGAACGTGGGACTATCACACGTTCATCAACATAAAATCGGTAATGTCCTAACCAAGCTTCCTTGGTGAGATAAGCAGCAGGAATACGATCATGTGCACGATGTTCAATAATACTTAAACAGTTTGCGATCTCTTCGGGCAGTAGCTTCGCATCGAGAAAAGGATCGAGTTTATCTAAAGGGAGTTTTAGTGTGTGCAACAACAGATAAGCAGCTTCATCAAACGCATTGCTACTACCGTGACCAAAAAATAATGATTCTGTATTAAAGCGCGTGACTGCATGTCTTAACAGATCACGCATGGTGGTGTAGGGTAGTTGCATGTCGCTGCTCATGAGGCCAGCAAGTTTTCTAAGGTGCGACGATAAATATTTTTTAAAGGATCTATCTCTGCAACGGCAATGTGTTCATCAATTTTATGAATGCTTGCGTTAGTTGGTCCAAACTCAACAACTTGTGGACAGATTTTTGCAATGAAGCGACCATCTGATGTGCCGCCGGTTGTGGAGAGTTCAGTTGTGAGTCCTGTTTCAGCAGAGATGGCATCACTTAATGCCTGACTTAATATGCCGCGCGGAGTCAAGAAAGGATGGCCACCTACTGTCCAAGCTAGGTCATATTCCAAGCCATGTTTATCTAAAACTGCTCGCACGCCTTGTTGCAATCCTTCGACAGTACTTGCTGTTGAAAAACGGAAGTTGAAATCTACAACGCATACGCCGGGAATCACATTCGATGCACCTGTGCCAGCATGAATGTTCGACATTTGCCATGAGGTGGGCAAGTAGTATTCATTACCTGTATCCCATGTGACTGTAGCGAGTTCAGCTAATGCGGGCATAGCTAAATGAATGGGATTTTTTGCCATGTGTGGATAGGCGATATGGCCTTGCACACCTTTGATGGTGAGCTTGCCTGACATGGTGCCACGGCGACCATTCTTAATCATGTCACCAATTTTGTTTACAGAAGTTGGTTCACCCACAATGCAGTAATCTAATTGTTCGCCACGTGCTTTGAGTTGATCGCAAACGACAACGGTGCCATCAGTAGCAGGCCCTTCTTCATCACTGGTGATGAGAAAACCAATCGAGCCTTGGTGATGTGGATGCGCTGCTACAAATTCTTCAACCGCTACGATCATGGCAGCGAGGGAAGTTTTCATATCCGCTGCGCCACGTCCATATAACTTACCATCGCGATGTGTAGGCTTAAACGGATTCGATGTCCATTGATCTAAAGGACCCGTTGGTACAACATCGGTATGACCTGCAAAAACGAGTAAAGGTTGTGCTGTTCCGCGACGCGCCCACAGATTAGTGACAGCACCGGATTGTATGGTTTCGCAATTAAAACCCAAAGGCTGTAAGAGTTCAGCCATGCGAGCCTGACAGCCTTTATCTTCTGGAGTGACTGAAGAAAGTGTAATCAGTTCTTCAGTTAAGGCCAGTGTTCTACTCATGCTGATGCTTTCAATTGTTGTTGATACAGATCAGGTGTGAAACCTACTAACACTGCAGACGGCATACATAAAACAGGGCGTTTAATTACACTAGGATTGTCTAGCATGAGTGCAGTCGCACTGTTAGCATCCACTACTGCATTTTTTTGTGCGTCAGTGAGATTACGCCAAGTCATACCTTTTTTATTCACGAGAACTTCCCAAGGAACGGCAGTTAACCAAAGTGCGATGATGTCAGCACTCAATCCTTGTTTTTTAAAATCATGAAAGTTGTGAGCATGGTGATGCGACTCCAGCCAAGTACGTGCTTTTTTGACTGTGTCGCAATTTGGTATGCCATAGAGCGTAATTGACATGATGCTAGTTTTTACTTATTCACACAAATAATTAATCACAAAATTAATCACGTAAGAGTTCATTAATACCAGTTTTAGCGCGCGTTTTTGCATCGACTTTTTTCACAATCACTGCGCAGTACAAACTATATTTTCCATCTGCTGAAGGCAAGTTACCTGACACGACTACTGATCCTGCGGGTATACGTCCGTAAGTGACTTCACCAGTTGAACGATCATAAATCTTGGTTGATTGACCAATGTAGACACCCATAGAGATCACAGAGTTTTCTTCAACGAT
>JAXISQ010000095.1:0-6420 GCA_034680505.1 Noviherbaspirillum sp. | reverse complement strand
TTGCATCGCCATGTTGCCAGTGACTGCTGATAAAACTGGTTGGGCAGCATGGTCACAAGAACAAGCAGATTCAGCACGTTCACGACATGACAGTCGCACCCTCAGACTACAACGAGAAAAAACAGAAAACGATACACGCTTAGCTGCTAAAGCTGCAGCAAAACTGCAAGAGCTAGATAATGAATCTGCTTTATCAGATGAAGAAAGAACAGAAAAAGAACGCAAGCGTGCCATTATCCAAGCTGCGATAGAGCGTGCACGTTTACAAAAAGAACAGGCTACGAACAAACCGCCTGAGTCCACATCATGAATCTTGAAAAACGCAGCGCGATTTTTGCGCGCTTAAAACAAGTTAACCCGCATCCCACGACTGAACTTGAATATACATCGCCATTTGAATTACTGATTGCCGTTATTTTATCGGCGCAAGCAACCGATGTATCAGTCAACAAAGCAACGCGCAAATTATTTGCAATTGCCTCTACACCGCAAGCGATAGCTGCATTAGAAGTAGAAGGTTTAATTCCTTATATACAAACCATAGGCCTCTACCGTAACAAAGCAAAAAATGTGATTGAAACGTGTCGCATTTTATGTGAACAGCATGCAGGTGTTGTACCGCGCGAACGCGAAGCTTTACAAGCCTTACCTGGTGTAGGACGTAAGACTGCGAATGTCGTTCTCAACACAGCATTTGGTATTGCAGCGATGGCTGTTGATACGCATATTTTTAGAGTCTCGAATCGTACTGGTATTGCTCCCGGTAAGAATGTAGATATCGTTGAACAAAAATTAATGAAATTTATTCCTGATGAATACATCATGGATGCACATCACTGGCTGATCTTACATGGACGTTACACATGCATCGCGCGTAAACCACAATGTTGGAATTGTGTGATTGCTGATTTATGTGAATGTAAATCTAAGACTGCTCAGCCTGAACATGGCGTTTAACAGTGACTAAGAAAAAAATCTATGTTTAATCCCACCAAAGAAGAAGTCAGACATTTTTTTTGTGAGGTATGGCGCAAGACACAAGTCGATGCTGTACTCACACCACTCGAAGCGATTGCGCGTGATTGGATGTTGCAGCATACCGAGTATGCAAATGATTTTAATAACAATGAAGCTGCAACAGCTGACTATTCTATAGATGCAGGAAAATCGAATCCCTTCTTACATCTGTCCATGCATTTATCGATTGCGGAACAAATCTCTATCGATCAACCTGCTGGTATACGGGATGCCTTTCAAGCACTTGCCACACGTTGTGGTTCTGAACATGATGCTCATCATGAAATCATGGAGTGCTTGGGACAAATGCTATGGACTGCGCAACGTTCTGGACTACCACCGGATGGCGAAACTTATTTGGAATGTATACGCTGCCGTTAAGCCCACCTTGAATGAGACGAAAAAAAGCCAGAACAAACGTTCTGGCTTTTTTTATTAGAGGTACAGCTTACTTACGATTGACGAGTGATCCTGGCAAGCTAGACAAATAAGCAGCGATATCACGTATCTCTGTTTTAGTCAGTGGCTTAGCCATACCGCCCATGATCGCATTACCACGACCATTTGCACCAGTTGCGCCACGTTGATAAGCAACCAGAGCATGCTCTAAGAAATCTGCATACTGACCAGCTAATTTAGGATAGCTAGGATCAACTGGAGAATTGTAGTCAGCGCCATGGCATGAAGCGCAGTTATATTTTTGAGCAGCAGCTTTGCCTGCTTCGATGTTGGCAGCAGTAGCGTTAGTAAAGCTGATTGCAGCAGCGAGAGTCGCCAACAAAACTAAGATCTTTTTCATGTTGGTTTCCCCTTATTTCTTTTGAGCGTAATAAGCGGCGATGTCCGCGATATCTTGATCGGACAAACCTGCTGCAATACCACGCATAGAAGGATGATTACGATCGCCTTTTTTATAGGCAGCTAATGCTGACGCTATATATTTTTCAGACTGTCCACCAATCATAGGTACGCGATATACCTCAGGAAAAGAAGCCTTATAACCAGGAATACCGTGGCAGCCTACACACATGGCAACCTTGTTTTCTGCAGCTTTGGCGTCTGCCACGATATCTGCAGCTGCAGACATTTGGGCAACACCCGCCAATGCGAGGAGTGCTAAAAGTTTTTTCATGATGATCCAGGGAAGTTAAACCAAAACTGGTGCCGCAAACATTACTTAAATTGCAATGAAAAGCAAAACAACCTTGCTCCGCCGCACAAAAACCGCACAATTCTATCCTATTCGGCAAGCTCAGTCTATTTTGCAGGCATCTAAAAAAGCTAACTTAATAGTCGTGATATCAATAAGCTAATTTTTTATTCGAGCAGATGGTTTTTCAATGCGCTAAACAGAACGTCAGGCACTGTCGTTTATACTCCGAAGTATTTTCCCCTCACTAGCGATTCTCATACCATGTCATCCACAGCAAGATTCGAAGGCTCGGACAGCTACGTTGCCACCCATGATTTAAAACTCGCCGTCAATGCAGCACTGACTTTGCAACGCCCACTCTTAATTAAAGGCGAACCAGGTACAGGCAAAACCATGTTGGCGGAAGAAGTTGCGCGCGGTCTTGGTATGCCCTTATTGCAATGGCATATTAAGTCCACCACTAAGGCGCAACAGGGTTTATATGAATATGACGCTGTATCGCGCTTACGTGATTCGCAGTTGGGTGACGAGCGCGTTAAAAACATCGACAACTATATTGTGCGTGGTGTGCTGTGGCAGGCATTCACTGCAGATGAACCTGTCGTATTGTTGATTGATGAAATCGACAAAGCCGATATTGAATTCCCCAATGATTTATTGCGTGAACTCGATCGCATGGAATTCTATGTCTATGAAACACGCGAGATGGTACGTGCTGTCCATAGACCACTGGTGATCATTACCTCAAATAATGAAAAAGAATTGCCTGATGCTTTTCTGCGTCGCTGCTTTTTTCATTACATTAAATTCCCCGATAAAGAAACCATGCAACAAATCGTGGATGTGCATTTCCCTAAACTCAAACAAGATTTATTGGCGCAAGCACTGAATGTATTTTTTGAAGTACGTGATGTACCGGGCTTAAAGAAAAAACCCTCCACATCAGAACTACTCGATTGGTTGAAACTCTTACTCGCCGAAGACATTCCTGCCGAAGCATTGCGCAGCGCTGATCAAAAAAGTATTGTGCCGCCCTTGCATGGTGCCTTACTCAAGAATGAACAAGATGTACATTTGTTTGAACGCTTGATCTTCATGTCGCGCAACAATCGTTAATTGCCTGTAGATACTAACCATCTATGTTGATCGATTTCTTTTTCACGCTAAAAGAAGCCAAACTTCCTGTCTCGATTAAGGAATTTTTGGTGCTGCTTGAGGCTATGCAAAAAAATGTAATCAGCAATTCATTAGATGAATTTTATTTTTTAGCGCGCACGACCTTAGTCAAAGATGAAGCGCACTACGATAAATTCGATCAAGCCTTTGGTCTATATTTTCATGGCATAGAAACTTTATTTGAAAAAATTGATGAGATCCCACTCGACTGGTTGATGAAACGCATGCAGCGCGAACTCACACCAGAACAGCAAGCCGCTTTAGAAAAATTCGGCTACGACAAATTAATGGATAGACTCAAAGAACTACTCAAAGAACAAAAAAAACGGCATGAAGGTGGCAATAAATGGATAGGCACAGGTGGCACTTCACCCTTTGGCAACGGCGGTCAAAATCCTGAAGGTATAAGGATAGGTGGTGAAGGTGGTAACCGCACTGCAGTTAAAGTCTGGGAGCAACGTGCTTTCCGTGATTACGATAGTGAACGCGAACTTGGTACACGAAATATTAAAGTCGCACTGCGTCGTTTGCGTCGCTTTGCACGCGAAGGTGTGCAAGATGAATTAGCACTGGACGACACCATACGCGCCACTGCGAATAATGCGGGTTGGTTAGATCTGCGTATGCAAGCCGAGCGTAAAAATAAAGTCAAAATCCTCATGTTGATGGATGTGGGCGGCACCATGGATGACCACATCGCTCGCGCAGAAGAACTTTTTTCAGCAGCGAAATCCGAATTTAAAAACATGGAGTTTTTCTATTTCCATAACTGTGTGTATGAAACCTTATGGAAAAATAACCGACGTCGTCATGCTGAACGCTTCTCGACTTGGGATGTCATACGCAAATATCCTCCCGATACCAAACTCATTTTTGTTGGCGATGCCACGATGAGTCCTTATGAAGTGTTACAACCTGGCGGCTCCGTTGAATACAAAAATGAAGAAGCCGGTGCAGTCTGGTTACAGCGTTTTACCAGTACCTTCCCTAAATTTATCTGGCTTAATCCAGAACCTGAAGGTCTTTGGCAATATCGGCAATCCATCGCCATTATTCGTCAATTAATGAGTAATCGCATGTTCCCTGTCACCATAGAAGGCTTAGAGCGCGGCATGACGATGCTGAGTAAATAAAGGTGTCATCAGCAAGCAAATCTCCCTTTTAGTTAGAATTTTTATTAGAATTCACAGAATTTTGTCAGGTTAGACAAATCTCTTATCCGTTTTAATTTTTTTATCGGCGACTCATCACACAGCATGGCAACTAAAAAATCTGAGTACAGCGAATCATCCATACGCGTTCTAAAAGGACTGGAACCGGTCAAACAAAGACCGGGTATGTATACCCGCACTGAAAATCCACTGCATATTATTCAAGAAGTGATTGATAACGCATCCGACGAAGCGCTCGGTGGTTATGGCAAAAACATTATCGTCACCATGAATGCGGATGGTAGCGTTAGCGTGGAAGATGATGGACGCGGTATTCCGGTCGGTTTACATCCAGAAGAAAAAGTACCCACCGTTGAAATCGTTTTTACACGTTTGCATGCGGGCGGTAAATTCGATAAAGGTTCTGGTGGTGCTTATGCTTTCTCGGGTGGTTTACATGGTGTAGGTGTGTCTGTGACGAATGCACTCGCATCAAAACTAGAAATTACCGTTTGGCGCAAAGATGAAAAAGGCAATGGTGTGCATCAACTCACTTTTGCGGATGGCAATGTCATCTCTAAACTCAAATCACGTGCTGCTGGTAAAGAAGATAAAAAATCAGGCACACGTGTCACTGTTTGGCCTAATCCTAAGTATTTTGATTCTGCTGTTATTCCACTGCCTGAACTACTCCGCTTACTTCGTTCTAAAGCAGTACTCCTACCTGGCGTTAAAGTCACCTACCATCATGCAAAAAGCGGTGACACTCAAGTGTGGGAATATGCACAAGGCTTACGTGGCTATTTAAATGAACAACTTGCACAAAGCTCAGGCTCACAATTATTAGTACCTTTGTTTGAAGGTGAAGAATACGCAAAAGCGGATGCAGATGGATTTGCAGAAGGCGAAGGCGCAGCATGGGTAGTGGCATGGACTGAAGATGGTAATGTCGTACGCGAGTCGTATGTGAATTTGATTCCTACACCAGCAGGTGGTACACATGAATCCGGTTTGCGTGAAGGTTTATTTGGCGCAGTAAAGAGTTTTGTGGAAATGCATTCACTCTTACCTAAGGGTGTAAAACTGTTACCGGAAGATGTGTTTGCACGTACCTCCTTTGTGTTGTCAGCCAAAGTACTTGATCCACAATTTCAAGGCCAAATTAAAGAACGTTTGAATTCACGTGATGCTGTACGTTTGGTTGCAGGTTATTCACGTAGCTCACTCGAGTTATGGTTGAATCAGCATGTAGATCATGGCAAAAAAATTGCTGAGCTTGTGATTCGCCAAGCGCAAAGCCGCTTACGTTCTGCTCAAAAAGTAGAAAAACGTAAATCTTCTGGCGTCGCAGTCTTACCAGGCAAACTGACTGATTGTGAGTCCACTGATTTAACCCGCAATGAAATCTTTTTAGTTGAGGGTGACTCAGCCGGCGGCTCTGCAAAAATGGGACGCGATAAAGAATTTCAAGCGATCTTGCCTTTACGCGGCAAAGTATTAAATTCTTGGGAAACAGAACGCGATCGTTTATTTGCCAACAATGAGATTCACGATATTGCCGTTGCGATTGGTGTCGATCCTCACAGCAAAAACGATAATCCAGATTTATCTGGTTTGCGTTATGGTCGTATTTGTATCTTGTCTGATGCTGACGTAGATGGCTCGCACATTCAAGTATTGCTACTGACTTTGTTCTTCCGTCACTTCCCTAAGCTGATTGAACACGGCCATATTCATATTGCCCGTCCACCTCTCTATCGTGTTGACGCACCAGCACGCGGGAAAAAACCTGCACAAAAAATCTACGCCTTAGATAATGGTGAATTAACTGCGATCGAAGACAAACTCAGAAAAGATGGTGTGAAAGAAAATGGCTGGAGCATTGCCCGCTTCAAAGGCTTGGGTGAAATGAATGCAGAACAG
>JAXISQ010000094.1:0-6421 GCA_034680505.1 Noviherbaspirillum sp. | reverse complement strand
GGGGCTTTTGTATTTTAGGCTTTTAGATTCTAGTTACTAAACGGTCGACATTAAAGTTTTTTTACCGCTGAATATCTGTGACATGAAATGAGGTGATCATTGACCATTCCAGATGCCTGCATAAATGCATAGCAAATAGTTGATCCTACAAATTTGAATCCCGCTTTTAATAATGCTTTACTCATTGCATCAGATTCTGGTGTTTTTGATGGAACTTCACTCATTAAGCGGCGATTATTTTGCATGGGTTTATTTTGTACAAATGACCACAGAAATTGATCAAAGCTTACTCCACTTTTTTCTAGAGCCAAGTAAGCCTTAGCATTGCCGATAGTTGCTGATACTTTTAATCGATTACGAACAATGCCAGGATTAGCCATTAACTCCGCCACTTTTCTCTCACCATACTTTGCAATCTTTTTTGGATCAAAACCATCAAAGGCCTCACGGTAGCTTTCCCGCTTCTTTAAGACAGTTGACCAAGAGAGTCCGGCTTGAGCACCTTCTAATATCAGAAGCTCAAAAAGCTTTTGACTATCTCGAAGTGGAACGCCCCATTCTGTGTCGTGATATTGGCGATAGAGATCAAAACCTTCGCACCAAGGGCAGCGGATCAGTGTTTTCATTCTTAGATTCAATTGGAAAAACTTAGTAGAAATCGATTTTAAATAGATGCATCATAATTTAAGCAAACCCTTGCCGCTTCCCTTACTTCATGAATATTTTCAGCCTATGAGTCCTTCATTATATTTACTTACTCTCGTCTAGTAGTATCATATAAATAAGCTAGGATTCTTTGTTTACTTACTATTTTCTCATTCTTGTTATTCTATTTTTATCAGTGAAAAAACTCTCTCTATTTTTACTTCTCTTAAGTGCTGGATTTGCCCATGCTGACTGGACTCCTGTCGCAGCATCCTTTAATGATCCCAAACTTTATATAGATCCTGATTCAATCAAATCCAACCTTCCCGGAAGGTTGCAGGTTTATCACATCGCTGATTACACAGAAACCCAGCAAAAAAATGGCGATGATTTTCGATCAGAGATGTTTGGTTATGAATACGACTGTACTAAATCTGTTTACCGTGAGATGGGACACACTTGGTATAAAGGTGGGATGGCAAGTGACTTGGTTGTGTATTTCAGCAAAGGAGCATGGACGTGGACCACTCCAGAATCAGGTAGCAAGGAAGAAGTGTTGTTGAAAGCGAGTTGTAAATAAGACCAAGCAATCGCAGTATTTATTAAGACAGTTTTTTACAAATAAATCTAATCTGACCGGCTCGATTCAGCTACGGATTACCAAGATACAGAAACCACCTAAGGGTGGTTTTTCTATTGGATAGAAATTTTATTAAGCTGGACGAATCTCCGCGCAAAACGAACCATCGTCATTTTCTATCCAATCAATTTCATAATCTACGCTGTAATCGTCATCATCCTCATGCTCCTCTGGATTGCCGAAGCAGTTATTCGAGGCAACCGCACATGCATAAATAGCACCGTCATAAATGGAGTAATCATCATCCCCCATATCGCCTGTCAGAAAATTATTTATCGCACTTCGCAATTGTTCAGTCGAGACTTCATTGCCGGATTCTTCTCTTGCCGCTGCCAATAAAGTATCTTCATCAATAAAGATTTTATTTCTTGGATCAGCCTTGTATTCCGCAATAACTTTATCGATTAATTCTGCAAACATAAGTTGCCTCCAGTTAAAAATTAACCGCTAATTTAACATGTTAGGATCAGCCAACTTGATTCCGATTCGAGCCTACACGCTCCGGCAGAAATATTGAGATAATTCGCCAAGACTGAACTGCATCACCTTTTTGTATGTGAAATGCAGCCTCTCTAACCAATCTTCTATTCAAAGGAAAACCCAATGAAGATTCACCATACAAAAACCATCATATCGGAGGTATATTTTGCGGCACTTTAGTGGCTCAATTATTTTTGCGTTGGCCTGTCTCGGGCTAGCGACTTGGTGGGGGTATGAACATGGGGGTACTGAAGCCGCATTGACCGGTTTTGGTATTGCGCTAATCTTGGGTTTACTTGAAGTCTCACTCTCCTTCGATAATGCGGTTGTGAATGCTGCGGTACTAAAGCACTGGAATGAATTCTGGCAAAAGCTGTTTCTCACAGTTGGCATTCTGGTGGCCGTGGTGGGTATGCGTTTACTTTTCCCACTAGTCATAGTCGCGCAAACTGCCGATCTAGGCGCTGCTGAAGTCTGGAATCTCGCAATTCATGATCCGCGCCAATTTTCTTTTTACCTAACAAAACACCATGATGAAGTAGCTGCCTTTGGTGGCGTTTTTCTTTTACTGGTGTTCTTGAATTTCCTGTTTGATGAAGAAAAGGAATTGCATTGGGCTGGCCACTTCGAAAAGAAGTTAGCTAGTTACGGCAAGATTCAAGCAATGCCTATCTTCATTGCTTTATCAGTAGTACTAGCAAGTTTGGCGCTTGCTGAGCCAAACAATCATCTTCCCGTACTGACCGCAGGCGTCTGGGGCATTATTGTTTATGTAGGCGTAGATATTCTTGGAAACATGCTGGAAAAAGAAGAATCCGGCGATAGCGATGTTGCTAAGGCCGTCAAAACAGGAAGCATCGGCGGCTTTTTGTATCTAGAAGTATTAGATGCTTCTTTCTCTTTTGATGGCGTGATCGGTGCCTTTGCAATCACCAATGATGTCGTGATCATCATGCTTGGGCTTGCTATCGGGGCGGTATTTGTGCGATCGATAACAGTGTTCTTAGTAAAGCAGGGCACACTAGATGAATACGTCTATTTAGAACATGGCGCACATTACGCGATCGGTATTCTCGCTCTAATCATGTTCATCACCATGAAATTCCACGTTCCAGAAATCATCACTGGCCTAATCGGCATAGCCTTTATTGTGGCCTCAGTTGTTTCATCACTAAGGTATCGTAGAGATCAAGAAAAGGCAGGCGCAGAATAAGCTACATTGTTTAATCTATTCGCTGTGAGATGAACAATCTTAGGATGCATGCTCTTAGACTAGTTGTGAACAGCGATACACTCAAAGCCCTCGTTTACGATAACGAGGGCTTTTTTTACATGATATCTTCGTGAGAAAAGAATGAAAGTAATATGAACATGGTCTTTATACTGCTTACCGTGAAAGATTATGCAAAAATCTAGCAAACTCAAATGTGGTGTACTTTAAATAAAGGGAGACAAGTAATGACTAAAGCTGTTCTGTTAAGTATGAGTGTGCTCGCTATGATGTCTTTAGTAGCTTGTCAAACAATTGAGCATGTAGCGGGGCATAAAGCATCTGCCAATCTAGAATCACGTTCAGGATCGAATGTAAAAGGTACTGTTCATTTTGCCTGGCAGGGGGACGATGTTTTAGTGACTGGTAATTTTTCTGGATTAAAGCCTAATGCAGAACAAGGATTCCATGTGCATGAAAAAGGGGACTGCTCTGCTCTCGACGCAACCAGTGCGGGCGGACACTTTAATCCACACACAAAGTCACATGGCATGCCAGGAAGCGGATCAAATCATGCTGGTGACATGCCCAACATAAAATCAGATGCTAAAGGTAATGCAATATATTCAGCAAAGTTGAGTGGCTTTACTTATGACAATGGACCTTCTGGCATTCTAGGAAGATCTGTTGTTGTTCATCGTGACCCAGATGATTATAAATCTCAACCAGCAGGCAACTCAGGACCAAGAATAGCGTGTGGCTTAATTCAATAAATCTTAATTCGATTAAGACTAAACATCGAATTAAGCTAAGCCCTCGATAGCACTATCGAGGGCTTTACAATTACTAGAAAGAATTGACTGTATGAAGGCATTTTTAATTAACCGCTACGGCAAAAAAGAAATGGGTCATATCGCCGATGTGCCTGAACCAAAACTTGGCGCAGAAGATATCTTGATTCAAGTTCATGCTGCCAGCATTAACCCATTAGACTTAAAGATTCGAAGTGGTGAATTTAAATTGATTTTGCCTTATGAACTTCCCCTGATCTTAGGTAATGATGCTGCTGGCACTGTCGTACGTACAGGAAGTCATGTCTCGAGATTCAAAGTTGGCGATGAAGTTTATGCTCGTCCTAATAAAGATCGCATAGGAACTTTTGCAGAATATATAGCAATCAATCAGTCTGATGCTGCTATCAAACCATCTAATCTATCCATGCAACAAGCTGCTGCTATTCCACTCGCAGCATTAACCGCTTGGCAGGCATTAGTAGATGTAGCAAAAGTAAAACCTGGTCAACGCATTTTTATACAAGCTGGATCAGGTGGCGTAGGTTCGGTCGCCATACAAATAGCCAAACATCTAGGCGCATTTGTGGCAACCACCACTAGCACATCTAATGTGGAGTGGGTTAAAGCGTTAGGCGCAGATGTTGTCATTGATTATAAAACGCAAGACATTACAGCTGAGTTAAGCGACTACGATGTCGTATTAAATAGCTTAGGCAATCAAGAATTAATCCAATCTTTAAAAATTTTAAAGCGCGGCGGAATTCTTGTTTCAATTTCTGGCCCACCAACACCAGCTTTTGCGGATGAAATTGGTCTTAATTGGATCGTAAAGCAAGTCATAAAATTAATTAGCTATGGCATTAGAAAGAAAGCCGAACAGCGAGGAATAAATTACGTATTTCTTTTTATGCGAGCTAATGGCGATCAACTATCGAAAATTACCCAATTAATTGAACAAGGCAGCATTCGTCCAGTTATTGATCGAATCTTTTCATTTTCTGCTATTGCTGATGCACTTGCTTATGCAGAATTAGGAAACGCAAAAGGTAAGACCATTATTCAAATGACTTAGCTCAAACTATAATTAGCTACCTCGATTTACTCTCAAGCTCGAATCATGAAAATAATTGTCACTACAACCATCGCTGCTCCCATTGCAGAGGTATGGCAAGCTTATACATCCCCAGATGACATCAAAGCATGGAATGCTGCTTCAGCTGATTGGCATACAACACATGCAGAAGTTGATCTCCGAGTAGGCGGCAAATTCTGTTCAAGAATGGAAGCTAAGGATGGATCATTTGGTTTTGACTTTGCTGGTGAATATACCAAGCTAATACCTCATCAACTGATTGAATATGTATTTGATGAACGTAAAGTGAGTGTGAATTTCACAGAAGGCTCGGATGGTGTTTTAGTCAAAGTGTCTTTCGATCCTGAAACGATACACCCAGAAGAACAGCAACGCGAAGGATGGCAAGCTATTTTGAATAACTTCGCAAAATATGTAAGTGAACGACAATCCTAATTTTTATGGTTTGATTGTCTGATCAGGATTACTCAGCTTTTTCTAAATATGCGTGAAAAACGCCTACATGTACCTCAGCATCATCAGCACCATCACTCCATAAATCAGTACTCCGAAAACGAACATCAAATGTTCTCTGTTTATGTGAAGTCAGTCCATGCGCAGCAGCATCAGGAAAAGGATATTCAGGTGAAATGCCAACTACCACGCCTTGTTTGCCTCTGATGTAACCAGGCATTCTGATATGACCCGGCACGAACTCTGATTTCACTACAACCTTATCGCCAACTTTCAGTTCAGGCAAATTATTCGGCGTTACCCTGCCAGCTTTTTTCACATGTGAAATCGGAACATATTCTCCAACCGCAGCATTAAGTTCATCATGTGTAATCAAACCTTTTTCTATACATAAGCTTGCTACAGCTGTAAACGTTCTTTCGTAATAGCTAGCGCCAACATAGTGGCGAGGATCCATGCGCTCAATTGCATAGCGATACTCATCCATATTGTAAATATGACGAGCAACTAGTTTTCCTGAAATAGCATTGATCTTTACTTCCCAGTCTGCATGGAATGGTTCTTTTTTACCTTCAACGGTAATTTGACCAAAACCCTGACGACCACCTAGATCATGAAATCCATCCATGTTTAGACTCCTGACTTAAGGTTATGGGAATCATGCATTGCGTATGGCTCCTCTAGTCTTGCAACACCAATTAAAGATTCTTTGGTAATTAATTTTATTAACTCTTGTTCCGTCCATCCTTCTGTATAAGAAGGTCTTAGCGGCATAATCATATAGCGCGTGTCTGCAGTAGTATCCCAGACACGTATCTTTAACTGATCACTTAACTTGAGACCCATCTCAGCTAGTACTGAGCGCACCTCTCTAACTAAGCGTGATCGATAATCTAAATCTTTATACCAACCAGGTGCCATACCAATAATTGTGAAAGCCGTACACGAACATAAAGTGCAACAAATAACATTGTGAATTTGATCGGTATTCTCTTTAACAACCAAACTGCCGTGATGTTCTGGCATACCAAATCCAAATGAGCTTGCTGCAGCTTTACCGTCGGCTAATAAGAATTCTTTGAACTTTGGATCCAACCAAGCCCTAG
>JAXISQ010000093.1:0-6430 GCA_034680505.1 Noviherbaspirillum sp. | reverse complement strand
CTGCTGGATGACGCCATGCGCCCACTAATGCAGGCAAGCAAGCGACATTACGTACTGCCATTCCTCCACCATGTGTGCGCTGCAAGCCATAACTTAAGCGTATGGCAACGGCTTCGCCACGCATCGCTGTTGTGCCATACAACTGCGCTAATTGCTCCACCACTTCTGGCTTGATTCCACATATTTTTGCTGTTGTCTCAGGCGTCCAGGTTTTGACTCTTGCTGCTAATTGATCAAAACCTAAGGTATGGTTTTTTATATAGTCATGATCCAGATAATCATCACGTATTAATACATGCATTAATCCTAGAGCAAGTGCTGCATCTGTACCGGGTAATAAGTCGATATGTTGGTGACATTTTTCTGCTGTCAGCGATCGATAGGGATCAATCGCAATAATGGTGGCACCTTTACGTTTTGCTTCTTGCACCTTTACCCAAAAATGCAGGTTAGATGCGATAGGATTGCTGCCCCAAATGATGATGAGTTTTGCGTGTTCAAATTGTTCGGTGTCAGTGCCTATTTTTGCGCCTATGGTGTATTTGTATCCGACTGAACCCGCAGAGGCGCAAATAGTTCTATCTAAATCTGAGGCGCCGATTTTATTAAAAAATCGCATGGACATCGATTCGCCTTGTACAAATCCCATGGTACCGGCGTAGCTATAAGGCAGGATAGCAAGAGGGTCTTTATCTGCTATTGTTTTCAATTTAGTGGCTATGATGTCGAGTGCTTCATCCCAGCTTATGCGGGCAAACTTGCCTTCGCCTTTGCGACCTATGCGTTTTTGTGGATAGAGTAGCCTTTCTGCATGATAGGTGCGTTCTACATAACGCGAGACTTTTGTACAAAGTGCACCTGCTGTATTCGGATGATCAGGATCGCCTTTGACTTCAGTAGCAACGCCATCCTTCACTGTCACTAGCATTGCGCATGTGTCAGGACAATCATGAGGGCAGGTAGCGCGTATAGTGGTCGTGGTCATTATGCGATTGAGTGTTTTGCTATTTTTGAAATAATAATGCGAATTGCACGCTAAGGTTAATATTACATTTTGCTAGTTATACTTCTATGTAGAAGAGAGCTTGCATGACTTAGTAACAAAGCAGAAAACCAGAGACTACTATGAAACTGATCGAACCGATTCTACAATTTCACAATGAGCTGCAACAGATACGTCGCACTATCCATGCACATCCTGAACTTTCTTTCGAAGAGGTAAAAACTTCGGATTTAGTAGCAAATAAATTAACGGAATGGGGCATACCTGTTATACGCGGTTTAGGCATAACCGGTGTTGTAGGCGTTATTAAAAATGGGACGAGTAATCGCGCAGTTGGCTTGCGTGCTGATATGGATGCTCTGCCTGTGCAAGAATCGAATACTTTCCCTCATCATTCACAACATGAGGGAAAGATGCATGCTTGCGGTCATGATGGTCACACTACTATGTTGTTAGGTGCGGCGCATTATTTATCGCAACATAAAAATTTTGATGGCACGGTGTATGTGATTTTTCAACCAGCTGAAGAAGGTGCTGGCGGCGCTAAACGTATGATGGATGAAGGTTTATTTGAGCAGTGCCCCATGGAAGCAGTCTTTGGTATGCACAACTGGCCTGGTGCTGCCGCTGGGGGTATGAGTGTGAAAGTTGGCCCCATGATGGCTTCATCCAATGAATTTGAAGTGATAGTAAAAGGTAAAGGCGCACATGCAGCGCAACCTCACATGGGCATAGATCCTATTATGGTGGCAGTACAGATTGCGCAAAGCTGGCAAACCATTATCTCTCGTAATAAAAGTCCGATTGATTCTGGTGTGCTGTCGATTACGCAAATTCATTCAGGTAGCGCCACTAACATTATTCCTAACTCTGCTAGCTTGATAGGTACTGTGCGTACTTTTACTTTACCAGTTTTAGATTTAATTGAAACGCGAATGCGAGAAATCGCTGAGCACACCGCCGCCGCATTTGGCGCAACTGTAGAGTTCCGTTTTCATAGAAATTATCCGCCCCTCATCAACCATGATTTAGAGACCCAATTTGCAGTGGGCGTAATGGAAGAAGTAGTTGGAAAAGATCGCGTTGATGCTCAGGTTGAACCAACCATGGGTTCAGAAGACTTTGCTTTTATGTTGTTAGAAAAACCTGGTTGTTATGTGTTTATTGGTAATGGCGATGGTGAGCATCGCATGCATGGCCACGGTTTAGGGCCGTGCAATTTGCACAACCCAAGCTACGATTTTAATGATGATTTACTTCCTATAGGTGCATCTTACTGGGTGAGATTAGCTGAACGGTTTTTGTCTAGCCCACCTTTACGCTAACTAAATTGCATTAGGATTTTTTACTATTTGTTTTTGCTTTTTCAGCCGTAACGACGCGATATCGTTTTTGTTCATTTTCGGTTGTCTGAATTTCGCTTTGCTCTACTGGTTCAAATCGCCAATGTCGTGTGTGATAGCTAGCTACTGATGCCCGATGTGCAATGCTAATAATGGCTGCTTCTGGCAATTCTTGAATAACTAATTCGTAGAGTTCTTTTTCGGTTTCTGCATCTAATGCGCTAGTCGCCTCATCTAAAAATAGCACATCTGGTCTGTGCAATAGCGCTCGCACAAAAGCTAAACGCTGCTGTTCTCCAGGTGAAAGTCTTTGACTCCAATTATCGTTTTCATTTAACTTAGGAATGAGATGTGACAGCTTACATAAATCCAAGTAATGAATAATGGCCAATTCTTTATAAGCTGTTGCTGAGGACGGATAGTTAATTGCTGCTTTTAATGTATTAATAGGTAAATAGCTACGCTGAGGCAGGAATAATAATTTTTTTGCTGCTGGTATTTCTATCGTGCCGTCTCCATAAGGCCAGATATTAGCCATCGCTCTAAACAATGTCGATTTGCCACAACCGGATGGCCCACTTACCAAGATGCGTTCACCATCATGAATAATGGCATCAAACTTTTCTGTTAATTTTATTCCGCTAGGTAGTTCTAAACTAACCTGCTCTATGAGTATGGCACCGACATTATTATGCGTGATGTTGATTCCAGACTCCTGCTTTTGCAGTGCCAAAATCGTACTGTGAAAGCTAGATAGACGATTTACACTTGCTTTCCACTCGGCGAGCTGACCAAATGCATCGATAAACCAAGATAGTGCTGATTGCACTTGCCCAAATGCTGAAGAAATTTGCATTAATCCACCCAATGTGATGGCGCCAGAAAAATAACGCGGTGCACCCACTAAAAAGGGAAAGATGACTGCAAATTGTGAATAAAATGTTGAAGCGACATTTAGTTTTTTGGTGGTTTTCATGATTGCCCACCAGTTTTTTCTAATCTCTTTGAAATGTCCTTCTAATTCATGTTGCTCTTCTTGTTCTCCACGATATAAAGCAACGGCTTCTGCATTTTCTCTTATGCGAATTAGTCCAAAACGGAAGTTTGCTTCGAATTTTTGCTGGTTAAAATTTTGCTGTACCAATGGTTTACCTATCCATGCAACGAGTATTGAACCCAGTCCCGCATAAAATAATGCAAACCAAACCATATAGCCTTGCAATAACCACTCTTTTTCGAATAGCATAAAAGATATGGGGCCACTGACTGACCACAAAATTCCTATAAATGAAATCAAAGTCACCACACTTGATAATAAACCTAGTGATAAAGACAACGAACCCGATGTTAGAAATTTCAAATCTTCAGCAATTCGTTGATCTGGATTATCCGCACTCCCTGATTGTTCAATTCGATAATACGACTGGTTATCTAACCAATCTTTCATATATTGATTAGTCATCCATGAACGCCAACGTATTTCTAATGCTTGCGTTAGATATATTTTGTAGATAGCTACAAGAATAAAAATAAATGCAAGTAGTGAAAATTGCCAGAGTTGCTCTTTAAATACAGGAAAATTTTTATTTTCTAAAGCATTATAAAAATCTCTATTCCAATCATTGAATAAGACATTTAAATAAACCATTCCCAATGCAAGAATAACTACACTTGCTAGTAATCCTCTTGCCATCCACTTATCATTCGATTTCCAATAAGGCGCTATCAAGCCCCAGCTCGAATGCCAATTAATGGAGTTATCTTTTTTTGATTCAGCCATGGTCTTATAAGTTTTATTTAAAATTATTCAACGATTTGAATTGTTAATTTTTAGATAGGTAATATATTTTCAATTCTACCTAATCGAATACCTAGATTCATTTTTTCAACTTCAAGTAGGATGGCAGACTGATCTGCTAATGGACTGCTTTTAACTAGACTTTCGTAATGATCAGCCACCTTTTTTGTTAATGGTAACTTTATACCTGCATCTTCAGCTGCAATTAAAATATTTTCCATATCCTTGTACTGGCTTTTTACTTGACCTCCAGGCATGAAATTTCTATCCAACATACGCTGACCATGTACTTCTAGTATTCGACTTTCTGCAAATCCCCCTCGAATTGCTTCACGCACCGCTGTTGGATTAGCGCCGCCAGCTTGTGCCAGTAATAGCGCTTCTGCAACGATATTCAAGGTTCCGCCCACAATTAATTGATTGCATAATTTTGCTAGTTGTCCGCAACCTGCATCACCTACATGCGTTGCTTTTCCCATAGCACTTAATACCAATTTTGCTTTTTCAAAGTCTTTTAGCTCGCCTCCCACCATGATTGCAAGCGTTGCTGCTTCCGCACCTAGAACACCACCTGATACTGGCGCATCTAAAAAATCTATTTCATACTTTTTTAGGTTATGACTTATTTCTTGCGCTTCTGATTGGCGGGTAGAACTCATGTCGATCACTAGCGCACCTTTTTTTATATGAGGTAATGCCGCTGATATAACTTCTTGTACTTGAGGACCGGCTTCCAACATCGTGATGACGAAATCTGCATTTTTTATATTTTCTAAACCATATGCTACGCTAGCCCCATATTCTTTTAATAACTCAGCTTTTGTAATCGTACGATTCCACGCTATTACTTCATAACCTTGTTTTAATAAATTACGCGCCATGGGATTACCCATTAGACCTATTCCTAAAAATGCTATGACATCTCGTTTCTTATCACTCATGTATTTATCCTCACACTTACAGTTTGTATGTAAATTTTCTAAGTTTTTTAAGTTGTTATTAGTATCTACATCTCATCTCATGAAAACCAAGTGCAAAAAAATTAATTATTTCTTCCTTATTACTGGTTTGATTGTATTTTCAACTTTAACTGGTTGTGCAACTTATTCGCCTTCAGCAGATATGCTCGGTCTTTCATCAGAGGCTGTCATTCAAAGATTGGGACCTCCGACTTTACAAATAACCGAGGGCGGTGGAAGTCGATTAGTTTTTGCCCGTGGTCCCTTTGGCAAACATAGCTATTTTATGTATTTCTCTCATGAAGATAAGCTAATTCGTTCCGAACAAGTTCTTACTGAAGCTAAATTCTCTCTCGTTAAAAAAGGAATGGCTAAAGAAGAAGTGTTGAACTTAATTGGTCCGTCTAAGATTGTTATGGGTGGTGGAAAAGGTTCATGGACAGTATGGAGCTATCGTTATGAAAATAGTTTATGCCGTTGGTTTCAAGTTGAATTTAAATCTGATGGCCTTGTTAAGACTGCAGAATATGGTCGTCCACCTGAATGTAATATTCGCGCTCCAAGAGCTGCAGCGGGTGGATAATTTTTTATTACTTTATTTTTGTTAAATTCTGCGCTCGTATTTCCACATCATTTATTCTTATTCTCATCAAACGTAATTTTCTCATTCCTCATTTTTCATTCTCTATAGGTTTTTATTTAATCGTTAATACAAAAAAATAGCGTAAAAAAAAACCCCATCTAAATCTTAGATGGGGTTTTTCGAATAAAAGCCTGACGATGACCTACTTTCACACTGGTTGCAGCACTATCATCGGCGCAAAGTCGTTTCACGGTCCTGTTCGGGATGGGAAGGGGTGGTACCAACTCGCTATTGTCATCAGGCATAACTTGTAAAGCTACTTGTATCGCCGTTAAAACTAGCGAATACAAACAACTCAATCTGGAAGAAGTAAATTTAATACTGATTTTTGGGCGTGATGCACAATTGGCAAACACTACAATCAAACTAAACTATAACAATCAATGTTATAGGGACAAGCCTCACGGGCAATTAGTACTGGTTAGCTTAACGCATTACTGCGCTTCCACACCCAGCCTATCAACGTCCTGGTCTCGAACGACCCTTTAGGGGAATCTAGTTCCCGGGAAATCTCATCTCAAGGCAAGTTTCCCGCTTAGATGCTTTCAGCGGTTATCTCTTCCGCACTTAGCTACTCGGCGATGCCACTGGCGTGACAACCGATACACCAGAGGTGCGTCCACTCCGGTCCTCTCGTACTAGGAGCAGGCTCTCTCAATCTTGCAGCGCCCACGGAAGATAGGG
>JAXISQ010000092.1:0-6466 GCA_034680505.1 Noviherbaspirillum sp. | reverse complement strand
TGGTGAAAAACCACGCGTCAATATCATCGGACCAAGCTACGGCACATTCAACATGCCGAGTGATTTAGCTGAGATCCGTCGCTTAGTGCAAGGCATAGGCGCTGAAGTCAACATGGTGTTCCCATTAGGTAGTCATCTCGCTGATGTGTCGCGTTTGGTTGAAGCCGATGTCAACATTTGTATGTATCGTGAATTTGGTCGCATGTTGTGTGAAGCATTAGATCGTCCGTATCTACAAGCACCAATCGGTTTACACAGCACGACAAAATTTTTACGCAAGCTCGGTGAATTATTAAATCTTGATCCCGAGCCATTCATCGAACGCGAAAAACACACCACCATTAAACCGATCTGGGATTTATGGCGTTCAGTCACCCAAGATTTTTTTGGTACAGCCACATTTGCAGTTGTCGCCAATGAAACCTATGCACGCGGACTAAAAAATTTCTTTGAAACAGAAATGGGCTTGCCTTGCAATTTTGCAGTCTCGCGTAAGCCTGGTGAAAAAACAGATAACGAAGCAATTCGAAAAATGGTTCATGAGAAGCCACCACTCGTGATGTATGGCAGCTACAACGAGCGCATGTATCTAGCTGAAGGTGGAAGTGCCTCGCCTATGCGTGCCACTTTTATTCCTGCTTCATTCCCAGGCGCGATTATTCGTCGACATACAGGCACGCCATTCATGGGCTATGCAGGTGCAACTTATTTGATTCAAGAATTGTGTAATGCATTGTTTGATGCGCTGTTTCATATTTTGCCTTTAGGCAGTGAGATGGACAAAGTCGATTCGACTTTGGCACGCGGCCAACAAACCCATAGTGAATGGGATGACGCAGCCAATGACTTACTCAATGAATTAGTTAGCAGTGAACCGGTGTTGGTGCAGATCTCTGCAGCCAAACGATTACGTGATCGCGCTGAGCGTGATGCACGTAAAGCCGGTGAAGAACGAGTTTCAGCAGAACGAGTAGCCCTAGCGAGTGAAGCAATGCGTCAGGGAGAGCCAGCATGAATCACATGATGGCAAAACAGATAGGACTAGTGGCGACACATCGCCCGTCCCACCAAATGTCGTGGCGTCATGCTGCGGCTGCCTCGGTTGCGCAGGCGTTGCGCGCAACGGGCCGTAAGGCCAATTTGAAGGAGCGTTCTCATGGCTGATAGGAAGAGCATCTCCGGTCTGACTGATGAAGAGGCGCAGGAATTCCATGCGTATTACATGCAAGGCATGGTGGGCTTTACGGTAGTTGCCGTAATCGCACACGTCCTCGTATGGGCATGGCGTCCCTGGATCACCTGATCTCGGTTAGCCAATAAGCGAAAGGAAAAACTGTTATGACCAATTCACCTCAACATTTCGACAAGCAATTGAAGGATGCATCAGTATCTTTTTGGCTCGTCTTTTCATTGGGCTTTGTCCTAATTTCCACCATTGCGCTAGTCGGAACAATGACTGGTTTGCCATGGAGAAGCTGGTTGCCTGGTGCAGAGAGCTGCAAGTCCGTGTTCGGCGGTGTGCTGGCTGCGGTTTATTCAATCTTGTCTCAAACATCTTAGGGAGCAGGAACCATGTGGAGAATATGGCGCCTTTACGATCCTCTACGAGCCATGGTGGTTCAGGGGATTTTCTTGTTTGCCTTAGCAGCGATGATTCATCTCATCTTGTTAAGCACAAACAAGTTCAACTGGTTGGACGGTGCAAAAGGCGCAGCTACTGCGCAAAACGCCGCGATGCCGAAGTAATCCACTTACCGGTGGTGGGCGGGGAGGTATTCATGCAATACAACCCTGCCCTTTACAGAATATTTGAAGTTTGCGCAGAGCGCGAATTTCGCAGGGAGGCTCGATTATGGCCATGCTAAGTTTTGAAAAAAAATACCGCGTACGTGGCGGCACATTATTAGGTGGTGACCTATTCGATTTCTGGATGGGACCCTTCTATGTCGGTTTCTTTGGTGTGACCACGATTTTCTTTGCCTTCTTGGGTACGGCGCTAATTTTGTGGGGAGCCTCACAAGGACCGACTTGGAATCTTTGGCAAATCAGTATCGCGCCACCTGATTTATCGTATGGCTTGCGCGCCGCGCCGCTGATGCAAGGCGGGCTATGGCAGCTGATTACAGTTTGTGCGATTGGTGCGTTTGGATCTTGGGCCATGCGTGAAGTTGAAATCTGCCGCAAGCTCGGTATGGGCTATCACGTACCGTTTGCCTTCTCGGTGGCGATATTGGCTTATGTCACTTTGGTCGTGATACGTCCTATCTTATTAGGCGCTTGGGGGCATGGCTTCCCGTATGGGATTTTCAGTCATCTGGACTGGGTTTCTAACGTCGGCTATCAATACCTACATTTTCATTACAACCCAGCGCACATGATTGCGGTGAGTTTTTTCTTCACCACGACCTTGGCCTTGGCTATGCACGGTGGTTTGATTTTGTCTTCCACCAATCCTGCACCAGGTGAGACAGTAAAAACACCTGAGCATGAAGATACTTTTTTCCGCGACATCATTGGCTATTCAGTCGGTACGCTAGGTATTCATAGACTAGGTTTATTCCTAGCACTAGCAGCGGTGCTGTTTTCTGCGCTGTGTATCGTAATTTCTGGCCCGTTTTGGAGCCGTGGCTGGCCTGAGTGGTGGGGCTGGTGGCTCAACATGCCGATCTGGCACTGACATTAAGCCAAACTGGAGAACAAGATGGCTGATTATCAAAATTTATTTACGACTGTTCAAGTCACTGGACCCATACATCATGGCGTTCCGCTGCCACCGGGCAATGAAGAACGCTTAGGTGAACCTATGATTGTGCATTTGCTGGGTCGCCTCGGTAATGCGCAAATCGGACCGGTTTACCTCGGTGGTCTGGGACTGATTTCCTTAATCCTCGGCACGCTAGCTTTCAATATCATCGGCTTGAATATGCTGGCTTCCGTGAACTGGGATCCGATTCAGTTTGTGCGCCAGTTATTTTGGTTGGCCTTAGAGCCACCGGCACCTGGTAATGGCTTAGGACTTGCGCCTTTGAACCAAGGTGGTTGGTGGCAGATAGCCGGTTTATTTTTAACTGCTTCTATGTTGTTTTGGTGGGCGCGAGTGTATCGCCGTGCACGTCAACTCGGCATGGGCACCCATGTGGCTTGGGCGTTTGCTGCAGCAATTTGGTTGTTCTTAGTTTTAGGTCTGATCCGTCCAGTGTTAATGGGCACCTGGGGTGAGTCGGTACCTTTCGGCATCTTCCCGCATCTAGATTGGACGGCGGCATTTTCTCTGCGCTACGGTAATTTGTTTTACAACCCCTTCCATGCTTTATCGATCGCCTTCCTGTATGGATCAGCCTTGTTGTTCGCCATGCATGGCGCAACAATTTTAGCGGTCGGTCGTTATGGTGGTGAGCGCGAGATTGAACAGATTGTTGATCGTGGTACCGCCTCTGAACGTGCTGCTTTGTTCTGGCGTTGGACCATGGGCTTTAACGCCACCATGGAATCTATCCATCGTTGGGCTTGGTGGTTTGCGGTGCTGTGCCCCTTAGTCGGCGGCATAGGTATTTTGTTGACGGGAACCGTAGTCGATAACTGGTATCTGTGGGCTGTGAAACATGGTGTGGCACCACCGTATCCACCTGTATTCGATCCCGTGATTGATCCCGCCACCTTGCAGGGAGCCAAGCCATGAAAATAAAAACACTTTATTTCGCAAGCCTGATCGGTTTAATGAGTTTGTTGGTCGGATGCGAACGCTTTCCTATGGATAGCGTGCAGCATGGATATCGTGGAACAGGGATGGTGCAGGTTTATAACCCGCGTATCTTGGAAACACAGGATGCACTGAACACCGCACCACCTGCAATTCCTGCTGCTTCACCAGATGGTCCAAAAGCCAAGACCTTGTATAAAAACGTACAAGTACTCGGTGATTTATCAGGCGGTGAATTTATACGACTGATGACAGCCATGACAGCTTGGGTATCTCCGCAAGAAAGCTGCATTTACTGCCATAATCCAGCCAATTTCGCCGAAGATAGCAAATATACGAAGATAGTTGCGCGCAAGATGATACAAATGACGCGCCAAATTAACAGCGAATATAAAAATCACGTGGCGGAAACTGGCGTGACTTGCTACACCTGTCATCGCGGTAATCCGGTACCTCAACAAGTTTGGTTTACTTTGCCAGACCAACATAAAGGTGCAGATTTCATCGGTGATTTAGCGGGACAAAACACCCCAGGCAAGTTAGTTAATCTGTCTTCGTTGCCTACCGATCCTTTGACGCCTTATCTATTGGATGACAAACCAATTCGGGTGAATGGCACGACGGCACTGCCTTCTGGAAATCGTCAATCCATGAAGCAAGCGGAATGGACGTATGGCTTGATGACGCATATGTCGAATTCACTTGGTGTGAACTGTACCTATTGCCACAACTCGCGTTCATTCTCTAGCTGGGAAAATAATCCACCTCAGCGTGTGACGGCGTATTACGGCATACGTATGGCGCGTGATCTGAACAATGCATACATGGAGCCTTTGACGGATACCTTCCCAGATAATCGTAAAGGCGCCAAAGGCGACGTAGCAAAAATAAGTTGCGCAACCTGTCATCAAGGCGCTTACAAACCTTTGTATGGCTATTCGATGTTGAAAAATCATCCGGAGCTGGCGGCAACGCCATGATCTGAGGCGTTGGGTCGAATCATGCCTGACGCATATCAAGCTCGGCCTAATCAGGCCGGGCATGAATCCGGCACTGCGGATCCCGCAGTCACTGTTAGCGGCGTGGTGTTGTTACTGCTCGCAAAAATCAAACCGGCCTACTGGACTTGGGGCTGGAATCGTATCGCATTTGGGCGCTGGACTACAGGTCTGGTACCCGGACTGCAATTCTCAAAAGTCATGGGTAGTGGCCAGAATGGCGGTTTCGGTTTAGTGCCCAGTCCATCCCATCAAGGCATGTTCTGTATCTTTGATAATGAAGACAGTGCACGCGACTTTGTAAACAACTCAAGCTTAGCAGCGCAATATCGCGAACGTTCTGCGGAGCTATTTACTGCCATGTTGCGAGTAGGATCTGCACGCGGTTCTTGGGATGGCGTAGCACTGGAAGCCGATGTCACTTTGCCAGAAAAAGGCTTGATCGCAACCTTGACCCGTGCTTCGATTCGTCCTTCAGCGGCTACTGCATTTTGGCGCCGTGCACCTGCAACCCAAGATAGTCTGCATTTAGCAGAAGGTTGTAAATTGGCTGTTGGTTTGGGCGAAGCACCTCTATTGCGTCAAGCTACCTTTAGCTTGTGGCAAGACACAGAGTGTATGAATAACTATGCGCGAACCGGTGCGCATATGGATGCAATCAAAGCAGCACATGAACATCGATTTTTTTCGGAGTCCATGTTCGTGCGATTTGTGCCAGTAGAATTTACAGGATCTTGGCAGGGGCGTAGTTTTGGCTAATGCTCAGCAAGAGCATAAAGTCGTCGTCATAGGTGCAGGCATGGCTGGCTTGGTCGCAGCCTTGCAACTCGCGCAAAAAAATCTCTCCGTTACTTTAGTAGAAGCTTCATCTGCACCGGGTGGCAAAATGCGTCAGCTCATGGTTGATGGTGCGCCCATAGACAGTGGACCTACGGTATTCACTATGCGTTGGGTGTTTGAACAAATTTACGCTAATGCCGGTGCCAAGCTAGAAGAAGAATTACATTTAACTGCCTTACCTGTCTTGGCGCGTCATGCGTGGGGGCCGGATGAATGCATGGATTTATTTGCCAATCCTGCACTCTCGCGTGATGCGATTGCGCGTTTTGCAGGGCCAGCAGAAGCAGCACGCTTCATGCAATTTTGTAAGCAAGCGCGCGAACTCTATAACACCTTAGAAGGTCCCTTCATACGTTCGCAATCTCCCACACTAGCGAGCATGGCAGGTGATCTGGGTTTGCAAGGACTCGCCGTATTAGCAGCCTTAGGTCCACTAAGTAGTTTATGGAATAGCTTAGGAGAATATTTCCATGATCCGCGACTGCGTCAATTATTTGCACGCTATGCCACCTATTGCGGCTCATCGCCTTGGCAAGCACCTGCCACACTCATGCTCATTACACAAGTTGAGCTAGATGGTGTGTGGTCCGTGCAAGGCGGCATGCATGCCTTAGCACAGTCACTCGCTAATCTCGCTAGTCGACATGGCGTGACCATTCGTTATGACACACCGTGTGAGCGGATAGAAATCCATGCTGGAAAAGTTTCTGGTGTGCGACTCGCAAATGGAGAAACGCTTGCGGCAGACAGTGTGGTTTTTAATGGCGATGTTTCAGCCTTAAGACAAGGTCTGCTAGGTGATGCAGTAAAAAAATCTGCTAAGGCAATCAAACCTGCGAAACGATCACTATCCGCATTGACTTGGTCTATACATGCGCCCACGAGTGGCTTTGCACTTGATAGACACAATGTATTTTTTCAGTCGGAT
>JAXISQ010000091.1:0-6467 GCA_034680505.1 Noviherbaspirillum sp. | reverse complement strand
TGCGTTGGAATCAAATGCCATGACGACACTCACCAAATTGCTGGATCTTGATTAAGAAGTGCTGGTCGCATGGTGCGGTCAGCTTGGTGAGAAGCCGTTTCGAGCAAAACAATTACAACGCTGGATTCATCAATTTGGCGTGAGTGATTTTGATGCCATGACGGATTTGGCAAAATCACTGCGCGACAAATTAAAAATTCATGCTTGTGTTGCAGCGCCTGCCATCATCAGTGATCACACTTCGACTGATGGTACACGCAAATGGTTGATCGACGTTGGCAATGGCAATGCAGTCGAAACCGTATTCATTCCCGAAGAAAATCGCGGCACCTTGTGTGTTTCTACGCAAGCCGGCTGCGCTGTGAATTGCCGTTTTTGTTCGACGGGTAAACAAGGCTTTTCACGCAACCTCACTGTGGCGGAAATTATTGGTCAATTATGGATGGCGGAATTTATCTTGCGCCAAACTAAGGGAGAAGTTGCAGGGCCCAAAGGTGAACGACAAGTAACCAATGTAGTCATGATGGGCATGGGTGAGCCTTTACTGAATTACGAACCGACCATCTCTGCATTAAAACTTATGCTAGATGATCATGCTTATGGTTTGTCGCGTCGCAGAGTTACGGTATCGACGAGTGGTGTGGTGCCGATGATGGATAAGTTGGGACAAGATTGTCCAGTAGCCTTAGCTGTGTCCTTGCATGCATCGAATGACAAATTGCGTGACATGTTGGTGCCGCTGAATAAAAAACACGATTTGTCTGAATTAATTGCAGCTTGCAAACGTTATCTAGCATTCGCTCCCAGAGATTTCGTCACACTGGAATATTGCATGTTAGATGGTGTGAATGACAGCGATGAGCATGCAAGAGAACTATTGGCTTTGGTGCGCGAGTTACCTTGTAAATTTAATCTCATTCCTTTTAATCCTTTTCCTGAGTCTGGATTGAAACGTTCAACAACAGGCAGAATTAAAGCGTTTGCCCAAATTTTGATGGACGCCGGCATTGTGACGACTGTAAGAAAAACGCGTGGTGATGATATTGATGCAGCATGCGGTCAGCTAGCTGGAGATATACGCGATAGAACACATGTGCAAGAACGTATGCAGCGTATGGAAGGCTATCAACAAAAATATGGCAAAGATTTTGGTCGTATTGTGGAGATACCTGGGTGAGAGTTTTTATTATTTTAGCTGTACTCATGTTGGCTGCATGTGCAAACACTGCACTGCACACAGTGAATGCGGATGGTGCTGATCGAGATAGTCGACACAGAGCTGAACTGCGAGTAGAGCTTGCTTCAGCTTATTATGCAGAAGGACAATACACGACCGCTTTAAAAGAAGTCGACACCGCTTTGACAATTGATCCCACATTGGCGGGTGCGCATGGTTTGCGTGGTTTGGTATTGATGCAGGTTGGACAAGACAAACAAGCTGAGCGTAGTTTGCGTGAAGCCTTACGACTAGCTCCTGATAATCCTGATTGGCAAAACAATATGGGATGGTTTATTTGTCAGCGTCAGTCGGCTAAAACAGCGATGCCTTATTTTTTACAAGCTTTGTCGAATAAGACTTATAGCTCCCCACAGAAAGCATTACTCAACGCAGGTTTGTGCAGTTTAAAAGATCAGGATGTTGTAAACGCTGAATCTTATTTTTTACGTGCTTTACAGTTCGAATCTAATCTTGTTTTGGCGCGTGTAAAGCTTGCAAAAATTTATTTCGAACGTGGTGAATTAGCGCAAGCGCGTCGCCATATCGTGGTTGCAGTACAAAGCGAAAAAGTTGTAGTCGAAGATTTGATGATGGCTATTCATATTGAACGTAAATTAGGTAATCGTGCAGCTGAGAAAAGTTTAGTTTCTAAACTCAAGCGACTGTATCCAGATTTACCTAAGGCAGCTGTGTATTTTGGTGGTGAAACCGATGAGTGATAAAAATAACGAACAATCAGTTACAGCTACTGAGTCACAAGAAAGTCATGCTCAGAAAGATGCTTATACAGTGCTTGAACTGCCTGGTGAGAAGTTAGCAACGCGTCGTCGTGAATTAAATTTAACGCTAGAACAAGTTGCACAAACGCTGAAATTAAGCACACGACAAATTGCTGCAATTGAAATCAATGATTTTGCTGCGCTTGCTAGTATTACTACCGTAAAAGGATTTGTTCGTTCTTATGCCAAATTATTAGGTTTGGATCCTAATCCTCTGGTGGAGATGGTATCGCATGAAGTGCGTGCTGATTATGATCCTGTCTTACGTCGCCCCTTACCTGCGGCGAGTGTGACAGCAATTAGTCATGCTTCTTTAGAGCGTAGCCGCTTAGGTGCAAACTTGATGCGTTTTGTCATGCTGGTGTTGTGTCTGTTTTTACTTACACTGTTTGCGCACGACATGGGCTGGCTTGCCTCATCCCCGCTGAATTTGCCGACTGCTGTTTTAAAAGTGGTCACACCGGAACCAGCTATCGTCGTTAAAAAAGAAGTCGTAGCACCAACGCCAGCTGTAAAAATTGCGGAACCTGTTGTGACTCAACCTGAAGGTCCGCCGATTTTGAAGATTTCAACTCGAGAAGATGTGTGGGTAGAATTAGTTAATCCTGAAGGACGCAAAATGGTTGCACGCGTGATTAAGGCAGGGTCGACTGAAAAATTCACCATAACCGATACACCTACACTGGTAGTGCGTAATCCTGGCGTGGTTGATGTGAGCTTGAACGGTCATGTATTAAATGTAAAAGCTGCGACGCAAAATAACGTAGCTAAGCTAAATTTGAAATAGCAAGTATTGCTAAAGATAATCAGAGCCATCTCATGAATTCACCTACACACAATCAAATTCCTTCAGGACCTGCTAATCGTAGCTCACGTCGCAGTGTCAGCGTACGCTACGGTAATCGTGAAGTAATTGTTGGCGGCAATGCGCCTATCGTTGTCCAATCGATGACGAATACAGATACAGCAGATGTGATTGGGACGGCGATACAAGTCAAAGAGTTAGCGCGTGCAGGATCCGAAATAGTGCGCATCACAGTTAACACGCCGGAAGCTGCTGCTGCAGTCGTTGCTATACGTGAGCAACTCGATAAAATGGACATCGATGTGCCTCTGGTCGGTGATTTTCATTACAACGGACATACCTTACTTACTGATTATCCTGAGTGTGCACAGGCGTTATCGAAGTATCGAATCAACCCTGGAAATGTAGGTCAGGGTGCTAAGCGTGATACGCAATTTGCTCAGATGATAGAACTCGCCTGTCGATACGATAAGCCAGTTCGCATTGGCGTGAATTGGGGAAGTCTGGATCAAGCCTTGTTAGCGCGCATCATGGATGAAAATGCGCAGCGTGCACAACCTTGGAGTGCGCAAGCAGTGATGTATGAAGCACTCGTGACCTCTGCTATAGAAAATGCACAACGTGCAGAAGAGTTAGGTTTAGGGCGTGATCGTATTATTCTTTCTTGCAAAGTATCGGGCGTACAAGATTTAATAGCTGTGTATAGAGAGCTAGCAAAACGTTGTGACTATCCTTTGCATTTAGGTTTAACTGAAGCAGGTATGGGTAGTAAAGGAATTGTGGCTTCGACTGCTGCTTTGGGTGTGTTGTTACAAGAAGGCATAGGCGACACGATTCGTATTTCATTGACACCTGAACCAGGTGGCGATCGCACACGTGAAGTCATCGTTGGTCAAGAAATTTTACAAACCATGGGGCTGAGAAAATTCACACCTATGGTTATTGCATGTCCTGGTTGTGGTCGTACTACGTCAACCGTATTTCAAGAATTAGCTGACCGTATACAAAGTTATTTGCGTGAGCAAATGCCTGCTTGGAAAAATACTTACCCTGGTGTGGAAGGTATGAATGTGGCAGTCATGGGTTGTATTGTGAATGGTCCTGGTGAATCTAAGCATGCCAACATTGGTATTAGCTTACCGGGTACGGGTGAATCGCCTGCTGCACCAGTTTTTGTAGATGGTCAAAAAACAGTCACACTGCGTGGTGAACATATCGCTGAAGAATTTCAAGCGATTGTGCTCGACTATGTAAAAAGTCATTACGGAAAAGATAGCGTATCAGCGTGATGTCATGCTGCATAACCAAAAGCGATAGTAAAAAATATTATGTCTGAACAGAAAAAAACAGAAAAAATTCTTGCAGTGAAAGGGATGAATGACATTCTTCCTGCTGATGCACCGTTGTGGGAATTATTTGAAAACACCGTACATACTGTTTTAAAGAGTTATGGTTATCAACAAATTCGCACACCGATAGTGGAGCCTACTGCGGTATTTGCACGTGGCCTGGGTGCAGTTACAGATATCGTTGAGAAGGAAATGTATTCTTTCGTCGATAGCATGAATGGTGATGAACTTACCTTAAGACCTGAAAACACTGCCGGTGTGGTACGAGCTGCTTTAGAACACAATTTAACTTACGATAGTCCTAAGCGTTTATGGTATGCAGGCCCTATGTTTCGACATGAACGACCACAACGTGGACGTTATCGTCAGTTTCATCAGGTTGGTGCGGAAGCGATAGGTTTTACTGGTCCAGATATTGACGCAGAAATGATCATGCTTTGCCAGCGCTTGTGGGATGACTTAGGGTTAAATGACATCAAACTAGAATTAAACTCCATTGGTGATGCAGAAGAGCGTAATCGTCATAGAGCTGATTTAATTACTTATTTCAATGCGCATCAATCAGAGTTAGATGCTGATGCACAACGCCGTTTGCATTCCAATCCATTGCGAATTCTCGATACCAAAAATCCTGCAATGCAGGAGTTAGTTAACAATGCACCTAAGTTGTTAGATTATTTGGGCGCAGAATCTCTGGCGCATTTCGAAGGTGTGCAAGCTATTCTTAGACATAACAGCGTGCCATTTACGATTAACCCACGTCTAGTACGCGGTATGGATTATTACAACCGCACTGTGTTTGAATGGGTGACCGATCAATTAGGTTCACAAGGTACAGTCTGTGGCGGTGGTCGTTATGATCCTTTAGTCGAGATTTTTGGTGGCAAACCTACGCCTGCTGTTGGCTTTGCTATGGGCGTAGAGCGTTTACTAGAACTCATGAAAGCCTCAGGCGAGCATTTTTCTGCAAATCAGTGTGATGTCTATTTAGTTCATCAAGGTGATGCTGCCCGTATGCAGTGTTTCGTCTTGGGTGAGCGTCTCAGGGATGCCGGGCTCGATGTTGTGCTACATTGCGCTTCTTCTGGAGGTGCGGGTAGTTTCAAATCGCAAATGAAACGCGCAGATTCTAGTGGTGCAGCCTATGCCGTCATCTTAGGTGATGATGAAATTGCTAACGATATGGCCACTGTCAAGCATTTGCGTGATGCAGACCCTGAACATAATCAGCACCGAATAGCATTAACAAAAGTTGTAGATCATTTAATTGATCACATTATCGGAAACACTGAGCATGAGCACGATCATGCCGGTCATATTCACTACCATCCTTAATAAAAATCATGGCATACGATCTCGAAGAACAAGAACAACTGGACACCCTTAAAGCTTGGTGGAAGCAATACGGCAATGTGGTGACATGGATACTCATTATCGCCTTGGCTGGCTGGCTAGGTTGGCTAGGCTGGAATAAATATCAACAAAGTGAATCGCTAAAGGGCGCCTTGTTGTATGAAGAAATTGTGAAAGCCATAGAAGCCAAAGATCCCGCAAAGATCGCGCGTGCTGTGGCAGACATGAAAGATAAATTTAGCGCAACGCCTTACGCGCAAATGGGTGCGCTGGCTGCTGCAAAATCGACATTCGAGGCAAATGATTTAAAAGCAACCAAACTGCATTTGCAATGGGTTGTAGATCACGGTCGCAATGAAGAATTCATCGCTCTTGCACGTATACGTTTAGCTGGTGTATTGCTCGATGAAAAAGCGTATGACGATGGACTAAAAACTTTGGCAGCGGATTTCCCAGAGCAATTTGCTGCTTTAGTTGCAGATCGCAAAGGCGATCTATTGTTTGCACAAAATAAAACTGCTGAGGCTCGTGCTGCATTTAAATTAGCCTTAGATAAAACTGACATCAAAAATCCTGCACGTCAGTTAATTCAATTAAAACTTGATGCATTGGGTGGCGCTGATGCAACTGCGACCTGAGTATGAAAGTTTGAATATGCATAACATAACAAAAATCATTCTCGTTGCAACTGCAGTTTTACTGACTGCGTGTAACCCTTTTTCTAGCAAAGCACCGCGTAATGTGCCGGCTTCATTAGTGGATTTTAAAAACACGATGGCTTTGCGAACTGCGTGGTCTGCAGAAGTCGGTAAGTCGGATACCTTTGTGCTATCGCCCACATTGGTTGGCGATAAATTATTTGTAGCGAGTGCGGATGGCACCATCGCTTGTATTGATGCAAGTAATGGAAAATTTATTTGGCGTATTAACGCTGGTGCTGCCTTAACAGCAGGTGTTGGTTC
>JAXISQ010000090.1:0-6495 GCA_034680505.1 Noviherbaspirillum sp. | reverse complement strand
ATCCCCCACATTGGCTAAGTGGGAGAATAAGTTTAAAGCTTCTACAAAACGTCTTCCTGCAGCACGATCACCTTTAATCGCAAAGGAAAACACAGCACCACAACCTTTAGGTAAGAGACGTTGCGCTAAAGCGTAATCTGGATGTTCAGGTAATTCAGGATAAGACACTGATGCAACAGCGGGATGACTAACTAAAAATTCAACCACCTTACGCGTGTTGGCAACATGTCTGTCCATACGCAGGCCTAATGTTTCTACGCCTTGCAAAATTGTGAAAGCATTAGCTGGACTCATCACAGCACCAAAGTCACGTAAGCCTTCACGTCGTGCTCGCAATGAAAATGGAGCGACAGAAGATTCTTCAGCGAAGACCATGCCATGAAAACCATCATAAGGTTCACACAATTCAGCAAAGCGACCTGTTTTTTCATAAGCGGTTTGCCAATCAAAGCTGCCACCATCGACGAGTAATCCACCAACTGCTGTGCCATGCCCACATAAAAATTTTGTGGCTGAATGAAAAATTAAATCAGCACCATGTTCAAATGGTCTGAGTAAATAAGGTGTGGTGAAGGTAGAGTCCACCATCAGTGGCAAATAATGTTCATGCGCGATCTCTGCCACGCGAGCAATATCTAAAACATCCAGTCCAGGATTGCCTAAGGTCTCTGCAAATAACACTTTGGTATTGGGACGAATTTCAGAACGCCATGCGTCCATGTCATGTGGATCGATAAAGGTGGTCTCTATCCCAAAACGTTTCATGGTGTAGCCGAGCAGATTTTGCGAGCCTCCATATAAAGCGCGAGAAGCTAAAACATGCGATCCAGCTCCCGCTATGGTGGCAAGCCCTAAGTGCAGTGCTGCCTGTCCACTTGCAACGGCGATTCCTGCCACACCACCTTCAAGTGCGGCGATACGTTCTTCTAAAACGGCATTGGTGGGATTAGAAATACGAGAATAGACATGACCAGCGCGCTCCATATTAAATAGCGATGCTGCATGGTCAGAGTCTTTAAATACAAATGATGTAGAGAGATAAATCGGCGTTGCACGTGCACCTGTGGTGGGATCTGGGGTGCTGCCTGCATGCAAGGACAAAGTATCGAAGCCTGGATAGGTTGGCTCGCTCATGGGAATGTGATCTCCTAAAACATGGTCTGTGATTGCCTGCTTAGAGCAGGCTCAATGACAAGCATTATAGTGCGATCAATCCTGCACTAGATATTCGGTCTAGATGAGCTGTTGCTAGCAACGTGCTAGATTTTTTGCCTAAGCTAGGCTACATTCAGTCACTAACCATAAAACAAACAATCTAAGGGGAGGCGCCATGAAAGTTTCAGATATTCTCAAGGTCAAGGGCGATATTCTTTACACCGTTGCTCCTGATTCATCGTTACATGATGCGATTGATTTAATGGTCAGCAAAGATATAGGCTCCTTAGTTGTTATGCAATCAGGTAGTTTGGCTGGCATGCTGACTTTTCGTGAAATCATGAAAGCAGTACATCGTAGCGGTCAAACGATAGCAAACGATAAAGTTAGCCAGCACATGGAAAGTAATGTGCTTTGTATTACACCTGAAAGTGATATTAATGAAATTCGACGCTTGATGTTAGAAAAACATGCGCGATATGTACCTGTCATGGAAGGTAAATTACTGCTGGGTGTGATGTCTTTTTATGATTTGGCTAAGGCTGTTCTTGAAGCACAAAGTTTTGAAAATAAAATGCTGAAAGCGTATATTGCTGATTGGCCTGCCGATGGTGAAGAATAATTTTAATGATATAAATTTAGTGATTGAGTTTTATTTTGCCTGCTAATCAATTTCTCCTGCTACTGCAAAAACGTTTTGCGCCATTTTTTTGTGCACAATTTTTAGGTGCGTTTAACGATAATCTTTTTAAGACCGCGCTTGTTACCATCATTACTTATGATGCCGCTTCTTGGACTGGTATCAACGTAGGTTTACTGAATAATCTGATAGCAGGTTTATTTATTCTGCCTTTCTTATTGGTCTCTGCAACAGCAGGGCAAATTGCAGATAAGTTTGAAAAATCACAGCTAGTGCGCATGGTGAAGATTTTAGAAATCACCATCATGCTGATCGCAGCAATCGGTTGGATGACACATAGTCTGTGGATTTTAATTTTCGCGATTGTGGCGATGGGTTTGCATTCCACTTTGTTTGGTCCCATAAAGCATGCTTATCTTCCTCAACATCTAGAGCACCATGAACTGGTAGGTGGAAATGGCATGGTGCAGATGGGTACTTTCGTAGGCATACTCACTGGGCAGTTAAGTGGTGCAGTGCTAGTGACGTCACAGCCTTACGGCATATCTTTAATCATGGTATCGACTTTATTGGTTGCAGTTGTAGGTTGGTTAGTGAGTCGTGCGATTCCAATAACACCTGCAGCGGACACGAGTGTAATTATTGGGCTTAATCCATTTGTAGAAATGGTGCGCAATCTGCGTTTTGCTGCAAAAAATCGTGAAGTGTTTATCGCTATGTTGGCGAATTCATGGTTCTGGTTTTTTGGCGCTATGTTGTTGGCGCAATTTCCTGTTTTTGCACGCGACATTTTGCACGGTGAGCCGACTGTGTTTGTCGTTTTACTGAGCGCGTTTTCTTTAGGTATAGGCGCAGGTTCTTTGTTATGTGAAAAACTCTCTGGTCATACCTTGCAACTGGGATTAGTAACCGCTGGCGCAATAGGCCTGACTTTATTTGGCTTGGATCTCTATCTCGCGGCGGCTACGTATAAGAGTACTGTCACAGTCGATGCTTGGCATTTTCTTTTGCAGGATGCCGGTTGGCGTGTGACGTTGGATTGTGCTTGCTTGGGTGCTTGTGGCGGTATTTATGTTGTGCCTTTATTTGCATTGATACAAACCAAAGCCGATCGTGCTTATTTATCTCGCATCATCGGCGGCATGAATATACTTAATGCACTCTTTATGGTGGTAGCTGCCTTACTAGCTATGCTGCTATTGCAAGCGGGACTGACTGTGCCAGAACTATTTTTAGTGACAGCACTGATGAATGCCGCTTTACTTGTGCTCTTGTGTGTAAAACAGCCGGTTTATTTTAGGGCACTACTAAACTGGCTTAAGCCTCAATAAGTTTTGCGACTGGTAGAATGTTGGTTTTCTGTCTTAGCGTGCATTCCACATCATGTCTGGCAATACTCTCGGTAAATTATTTTGTGTCACGACCTTTGGTGAGTCACATGGCCCAGCCATAGGTTGTGTGATTGATGGTTGTCCTCCAGGCCTAGCTCTCTCTGAGGCGGATATTCAACCTGAGCTAGACCGCCGCAAGCCCGGCACCTCGCGCCATGTCACGCAGCGTAAAGAATCCGATACGGTGCAGATTTTGTCTGGTGTGTATGAAGGCAAAACAACCGGCACACCGATTGCGCTCTTAATTCATAACGAAGATCAACGCAGCCAAGACTACGGCAACATTGTTGATCGTTTTCGTCCTGGTCATGCTGATTACACCTACTGGCATAAATACGGCATTCGCGATCCACGTGGTGGCGGTCGTTCCTCTGCGCGTCTGACTGCGCCTGTAGTTGGTGCTGCAGCTGTCGCGCGTAAGTGGTTGTTTGAGCAATATGGCACCACCTTTAAAGGATGCATGAGTCAGTTGGGTGAGATCGCGATTCCGTTTGAGTCGTGGGAACATGTCGCTGCCAATCCTTTCTTTGCTGCGAATGCCAGTATCGTGCCTGAGTTAGAAAGCTATATGGATAGCTTGCGTAAAGCGGGCGATTCTTGTGGCGCACGAATTGATGTCGTGGCACAGCATGTACCTGTGGGATTAGGTGAACCACTGTTTGATAAATTAGATGCCGATATCGCGTTTGCCATGATGGGCATTAATGCCGTCAAAGGTGTGGAGATTGGTGCGGGTTTTCAATCCGTTGCGCATAAAGGCTCTATGCATGGTGATGAAATTACACCGGATGGATTCGTTGGTAACAATGCAGGTGGTGTGCTCGGTGGTATTTCATCGGGACAGGACATAACTGTATCGATCGCTATTAAACCGACTTCCAGCATACGTACGCCACGTCGTTCAATTGACCGTGATGGTAATCCCGTTTCAGTAGAAACCTTAGGACGTCATGATCCATGTGTAGGAATACGTGCAACACCAATTGCAGAAGCGATGTTGGCGCTGGTATTAATGGATCATGCATTACGTCACCGCGCACAGTGTGGTGAGTATCCTCACCCACAGAAGAGCTGAATGAATCAGCGTCACATTATGCAAAACCAACATCTTGGTTTTGCAGCTGTATCCCTATCTATTCCGTGAGCCGCGTAGCCAAACCAGAACAGTCGCTTAACTTTGCGTTGTTCTTTTTTGCTTATTACGGCTACGTAGGAATTTTTTCGCCTTACGCAAGTTTGTTCTTTGAGGAACGTGGATTGAGTGCAGCACAAATTGGTGTGCTGATGTCCTTGCTACAGGTGATGCGTATCTTCGGTCCAAATGTGTGGGGCTGGGTGGCAGATCATCGTAGTCAACGGGTTGCGGTTTTAAGAGTCACTTCTTTGGCTGCAGTGATTAGTTTTTGTGGCATGTTTTTTGGTCAGACCTTTGCGTATTTTTTTGCAGTGATGGTGATTGTGAATCTATTCACCAGTGCACAAGGCCCACTGTCAGAAGCGTTAATGTTATCTGCTATGCGTGGTGATCTTACTCACTATGGTCGTTTACGTTTATGGGGTTCCGTAGGATTTATTGTTTCTGTGATGGCAGCAGGACAATTATTAGATTGGTATAGCGTAGAGCTAATGCCATGGCTAGCACTCATGTTGTTAGCGATGGTGTCTGTGGTGACGTTCAGAATGCGCGAAGAAGCACCTATCGCCCATCGCAGTGAGTCACCTTCAGTGATCAGTGTGTTGCGTAAGCGTGAAGTATGGAGTTTTTTTACTTCTACTTTTTTAATGGTGGCAGCGCATGCTTCTTTATATGTGTATTACTCCCTGTATTTATCGCAAATCGGCTATAGCAAAACAGTGATTGGTTTAATGTGGTCACTCGGTGTGATTGCAGAGATAATTTTTTTCTTTTATCAAGAACCTTTGTTTAAACGATTTGGCGTGAAAAAACTCATGCTCATGAGTTTGGCAATAGGTGTGATACGGTTTTTGATGATAGCGTTTGGTGCTCAATCTTTGGTGTTGTTATTGGTAGCACAGGTCTTGCATGCAGCTACATTTGGTGTGCATCATTCTTCTTCAGTCGCTACTTTACAGCGTTGGTTTGCTGGCCCATTGCAAGCGCGTGGCCAAGCTTTATTTATAAGTATTTCATATGGGTTAGGTGGAACGCTGGGTGGCTTGCTGCTATCTGCTTGCTGGGATACATTTGGAGCTCGTGTGGTATATATCATCGCAGCAGTGATGTCCGGTTTTGGTTTGTTGGCGGCAGCGTTGTCCTATCGTTGGCAAATTCATGATGGAGAAAAGTAATGCGTTTTATGCGTCGTGATTTTTTAATAGTAAGTTTGTTCAGCCTTAGTATGTTGGGTTGCGAAACTGTGCGTACCACGCAAGGCGGTGCAGTAGGAGTCGATCGCGAACAACGTATGTCAGTTTCTGCGCAAGCCATAGAACAAAGCGCGAGTAAACAATATACAACGCTGATGAATGACGCTAGAAAAAAAGGAAAACTGAATCCAGATCCAGTGGAATATGATCGCGTCAAAAAGATTTCAGACAAGCTAATTAAACAAGTCCCCACATTTCGTGCAGATGCATTGAACTGGCGTTGGGAAGTGAATGTACTAAGTTCGGATGAAGTGAATGCTTGGTGTATGCCAGGCGGAAAAATCGCGGTCTATACCGGTCTGATAAACAAACTCAAAATCACTGATGATGAATTAGCTGCCGTCATGGGGCATGAAATTGCCCATGCTTTGCGTGAGCATTCGCGTGAACGCGCTTCAGAACAAGCGGTGGCGAGTATAGGCATTACGATAGTCTCCGCAGTGGTGGGCTTGGGTCAGATAGGTCAACAAGGGATGGAATATGCTTATCAAGGCTTACTTGGTTTGCCGAATTCCCGTGCGCATGAAACAGAAGCCGATAGGATGGGCGTTGAGTTGGCAGCGAGAGCTGGCTACGATCCTCGTGCAGCCATCACACTCTGGAAAAAAATGGGCAGTGTGAGTGGGAATGAGCAGCCTAAGTTTATGTCTACCCATCCACCGCGAGCAGAGCGGGTGCAGGATTTAACGGTGTATTCAGCGCGGGTCTTGCCACTTGACCAAGAAGCGACAGGTAAACGACCCTAATCTTCACTAGATTAGCCTAGTAAATCCCCTGCATATAAAGGGTTTTGGGGTTCGCATATGGCATAATTCGAGGTTATTTTTCACTCGACAAGCGCGTTTTTCGCGTTGTTTCGCAATGTCCCACACACTCTACGACAAACTCTGGCAATCCCATGTGGTCCATACATCTGATGAT
>JAXISQ010000089.1:0-6505 GCA_034680505.1 Noviherbaspirillum sp. | reverse complement strand
TCCTCGGGCATGCGTGTGAAGTGCCGCGAAGAGATTTATCCGCAATCTAGGCAAGAAAATAGACTGCGGATTATAACAAAAGCCTTAGCAAAGCAGCCTTTAATTGCAAATAAGATAACTCATGACTAACAACGCTACAAATTCTGCAGTTCCTCTCTCCGATTCCGTGCAATCGGCACTCGCCATCATCAAACGTGGCGCGGAGGAATTACTCATCGAATCCGAGTTTGCACAAAAGCTTGCGGTAGCCGAACGCACTGCAACACCCTTACGTATCAAACTAGGTTTGGATCCCACCGCACCTGATTTGCATTTGGGTCACACCGTAGTCTTGAACAAAATGCGGCAAATTCAAGATTTGGGTCATACCGTCATTTTTCTGATTGGCGATTTCACTTCCATGATTGGCGATCCTTCCGGTCGCAACATCACGCGCCCGCCCTTAACGCGTGAAGAAATCGAAATGAATGCGAAAACATATTTTGCACAAGCCAGCTTAGTGCTCGATCCTAGTCGTACAGAAATTCGCTACAACTCAGAATGGTGTGATCCACTAGGTGCACGCGGCATGATTCAGCTTTCAGCACGTTACACCGTTGCGCGCATTTTGGAGCGTGAAGATTTCACAAAACGTTTTAAAGCAGGCACACCAATTTCAGTGCATGAGTTGTTATATCCGCTCATGCAAGGCTACGATTCAGTTGCATTGAAATCAGATTTAGAAATAGGCGGCACCGATCAGAAATTTAATTTATTAGTCGGTCGTGAACTACAAAAAGATTATGGACAATCACCGCAGTGCATCTTAACCATGCCTTTGTTAGAAGGTTTGGATGGTGTAGAAAAAATGTCTAAGTCCAAAGGGAATTACATAGGCATTACCGAACCTGCTAACACCATGTTTGCCAAGGTGATGAGTATTTCTGATGTCATGATGTGGCGTTACTACGAACTACTTTCCTTCCGTTCCATCGCTGAGATCACCGCATTCAAACAAGAAGTAACTGATGGTCGTAATCCGCGTGACATCAAAGTTTTGTTAGCACAAGAAATCGTAGAGCGTTTTCATAATCGCGCAGCAGCTGAAGAAGCCGTATTAGATTTTGATAGACGTGCTCGTGGTGGTATTCCTGATGTGGTGCCCGAGATAAGTTTATCTGGTGCGCCATTAGGTATAGGTCAATTACTCAAGCTCGCTAATCTTTGCGCTTCATCATCGGAAGCATTGCGTATGGTTGAACAAGGTGGTGTACGCATAGATGGTGAAACTATTAGCGATAAAGGTTTGAAAGTAGAAGCAGGAACTTTCGTGCTGCAAGTCGGTAAACGTAAATTTGCTAGAGTCACGCTCTCGTGATTGCCTTGTTACAAAGAGTCACGCAAGCAAGCGTCAGTGTTGAAGGACAGGAGATAGGGCGCATACAAAAAGGTTTAATGGTGTTGGTATGTGCCGAGCGTGATGACACAGAAAAAGAAGCACAAACTTTGTTAACGAAATTGCTGAGCTATCGTGTGTTTTCAGATGAGGCTGGCAAAATGAATCTCAATCTCGAGCAAGCTAATGGTGCGCTATTACTGGTGCCGCAATTCACATTAGCAGCTGACACACGTTCTGGTACACGTCCTTCTTTCACGCCTGCAGCACCGCCTGATGTCGCCAAAAAATTATTTGATTATTTCGTGGCTAGTGCACGTGATGCACACGCCATCGTCGAAACAGGACGTTTTGGCGCAGACATGCAAGTGTCATTAACCAACGATGGTCCGGTAACCTTTTGGTTGCAAGTTGAACCACTCCATCATTAAAGTACATACACAAGCGATGACTGAAATTTTACTGATACGCCATGGTGAAACTGATTGGAATCGTGTGCGTCGACTTCAAGGTCATATTGATGTGGATTTAAATGATGTGGGTAGATCGCAAGCACAAGCTTTAGCGCAAGCCTTGCGCCAAGAAAAACCCGATGTGATTTACGCCAGTGATTTACATCGCGCTTTTTATACTGCACAAGCCGTCGCTGATGTACACAACATGCAAGTTCATAAAACAAATGCATTAAGAGAGCGTTGCTATGGTGCGTTCGAAGGCTTGATGTATGACGAAATTAGTCAACGTTATCCAGAAGCCTATAAAGAATGGCGCTCGCATGATCCCCATGCGCGCTTTCCTGAAGGTGAGCGTGTAGGCGAAACCATGCAAGAATTTTATACACGCTCAGTACAAGCAGTGACTGCCTTAGCTGAGCAACATAAAGGTCAAAAACTTTTATTGCTGTCGCATGGTGGTGTCTTAGATTGTTTATATCGTTATGCACATGACATTAGCTTATGGTCAGAGCGTCCTTGTGAGATCGCAAATGCAGCAATGAATCGCTTAACTTGGAATGGGCAAGTCATGCAAGTAGTGCAATGGGCAGATAAATCACATTTACATAATGCTTTAGATGAAATAGATCGTTAACAGCTTCGTCATCCACGCACATTTTTTCTTCTTCATGCAACGCTCATTTGCATGATCTTTCCAGATAAAATAGCGGTTCTTATTCTTACGGATCACCCTCGTGCAACTCGGTTCTTACCAACTCCGCAACAATGTATTCGTAGCACCTATGGCAGGTGTAACGGATAGACCATTTCGTCAGTTGTGTAAGGAATTGGGTGCAGGCTATGCCGTCTCTGAAATGGCAGCATCCAATCCACGTTTGTGGGCTACAGAGAAAAGCAGTCGACGCATCAATCACGAAGGCGAGATGGAACCTAAGGCAGTGCAAATTGCAGGTGCTGAACCGCAGATGTTGGCAGAGGCTGCACGCTTTAATGTGGATAGAGGTGCGCAGATCATTGATATCAACATGGGCTGCCCAGTAAAAAAAGTGTGCAATAAATGGTGTGGTTCAGCCTTATTACAAGATGAAATCTTAGTTGCTTCCATACTCGAAGCCGTCGTTGCAGCAGTCGATGTGCCTGTCACACTAAAATTTCGTACAGGTTGGGATAGAGCGCATAAAAATGCACTCACGATTGCACGCATAGCGGAGCAAAGTGGGATAGCGATGTTAACGTTACATGGCCGTACCCGTGCTGATGGTTATAGTGGTTTAGCGGAGTACGACACCATTGCTGCTGTGAAGGCAGCTGCATCAATACCCGTGGTGGCGAATGGTGATATTGATAGCCCACATAAAGCAAAAGCAGTGTTAGAAAAAACTGGTGCAGATGCCGTCATGATAGGTCGTGCTGCACAAGGCCGTCCTTGGATATTTCGAGAGATAGATTATTTTTTACGAACAGGCCAACTCATGCCTGCGCCTGAAGTTAATGAAGTGCGTGCATTAATGGCGCAGCATTTACAAGCGCATTACAGCTTCTATGGCACGTATTTAGGTGTGCGAACAGCACGTAAACATATCGCTTGGTATGTGCAAGGTTTAGAAGGCGAGAAAATTTTTCGACAGCAGATGAATACGTTGGAAAATTGCGAACAACAACTACAAGCAGTTGATGTTTTTTTCGAATCTCAGTTGGCATGGGGCGAGCGGTTACAATATGCCCCCGCCCGAGAAAAGCTGGCGGCCTGACAGACCCAACATTTTTTGTATCGGTTTCGCATGAGCAAAGACAACATTCAAGACGTTGTGAGAAAAAGTCTCGAAAAATATTTTCGGGATTTAGGCGAGTTAGAGCCCTCCAATGTGTATGAGATGGTAATTTTTACAGTAGAAAAACCTATTCTCGAAGCGGTCATGAACCGTGCCGAGGGCAATCAGTCGCATGCTGCAGAAATGTTGGGCATTAATCGCAATACCTTGCGCAAAAAATTACAGCAACATGATTTGATATAAAGCGACATCGCCCTGTGTTGTTGCTAAGTTCAATAAAAGTCAGTCACACTCTTTAAGAATTCTTCTTTCTTTACAAATAACCATGATTAAACAAGCACTGATTTCCGTCTCAGACAAAACCGGTGTACTCGAATTCGCGCGTGCATTACATGCGATGCAAATCAAACTGCTCTCTACAGGTGGCACAGCAAAAATGTTGGCAGAGCATGGGCTGCCAGTGACAGAAGTAGCGGATTACACCGGCTTTCCTGAAATGTTGGATGGTCGTGTTAAGACCTTGCATCCTAAAGTACATGGCGGCATATTGGCGCGCCGTGATATGCAATCCCACACTGATGCCTTGCAAGCCCATGACATACCCACCATTGATATGGTGGTGGTTAATCTCTACCCTTTTCAGCAAACTGTCGCTAAAGATCAATGCAGCTTAGAAGACGCAATTGAAAACATCGATATCGGTGGCCCAGCGATGCTGCGCTCTTCTGCAAAAAATCATAAAGATGTTGTCGTTATTTGTGATCCTGCAGACTATCAAACCGTGTTGCAAGAAATGCAGGCGAATCAAGGTGAGGTGAGTTTCGATACGCGCTTTGGATTAGCATTAAAAGTCTTTGCGCACACAGCGCAATATGATGGCGCCATCACGAATTATCTGAGTTCACTTGGTGAAGATCGTCAACATACGACACGCTCTGCTTATCCCGCTACGCTTAATCTTCAATTCGAGAAAGTACAAGACATGCGTTATGGTGAAAACCCGCATCAGTCAGCGGCTTTTTATCGTGATGCACAAACAGTAGATGGTGCGCTAGCGAATTACTCACAGCTACAAGGCAAAGAACTTTCCTATAACAATATCGCTGATGCTGATGCTGCTTGGGAGTGTGTAAAAACTTTTACTACACCAGCTTGCGTCATCATTAAACATGCTAATCCTTGTGGTGTGGCTTTAGGTGCTAACGCATTAGAAGCCTATAGCAAAGCATTGCAAACTGATCCTACCTCTGCATTTGGCGGCATTATTGCGTTTAATGTGGAATGTGATGGTTCAGCTGCTGAAGCAGTGGCCAAACAATTTGTTGAAGTTTTAATCGCGCCTTCGTTTACAGCAGAAGCGCGCAAAGTATTTGAAGCAAAACAAAATGTGCGTCTGTTAGAAATTCCACTAGCACATGCAAACAATGCCTATGACTTTAAACGTGTGGGTGGTGGTGTGTTATTGCAATCACCTGATGCAAAAAATGTCGCGCTATCTGAATTAAAAATCGTCAGTAAAAAACAGCCCACACCAGAACAATTACAAGACATGCTCTTTGCATGGAAGGTGGCAAAGTTTGTGAAATCGAATGCAATTGTATTTTGCGGTCAAGGCATGACGCTCGGTGTGGGTGCAGGACAAATGAGTCGGGTTGATTCTGCACGCATTGCGTCGATTAAAGCGCAAAACGCAGGATTAACACTTGCCGGATCTGTTGTTGCTTCCGATGCGTTCTTTCCCTTCCGTGATGGATTAGATGTCGTCGTCGCAGCAGGCGCAACAGCCGTAATACAACCCGGTGGTTCACTACGTGATCAAGAAGTGATGGATGCAGCCGATGAGCAAGGTGTAGTCATGGCGCTGACTGGCGTTAGACATTTCAGACATTAAAACAGAAATTAAAAACAGCGCATGATCATCTTAGGCATAGATCCAGGGCTCAATGTCACAGGCTTTGGCGTCATCCGCAAAGAAGGTCAAAAATTATTTTACATAGCCTCCGGTACCATCCGCATTCCACAAGGTGATTTGCCCTCGCGCTTAAAAGTGATTTTGGATGGTGTGGGTGAAGTGATAAAAACTTATCAACCCAGCTGTGCTGCAATAGAGATTGTGTTTTCGAATGTGAATCCACAATCCACTTTATTATTAGGGCAAGCACGTGGCGCTGCTATTTGTGGTTTAGTGCAAGCCAATCTTAGCGTAGCTGAATACACCGCCTTACAAGTGAAAAAAGCAGTGGTCGGTCAGGGTAAGGCGCAGAAATCACAAGTGCAAGAAATGGTGCAACGCTTACTTTCATTAAAAGGTTTGCCAGGCACTGATGCAGCAGATGCCTTAGCAGTAGCGATTTGTCATGCACACAGTGAAGCAGGAACCGCAGGCTTAGCAGCATTAGCACCTGAACTAGCGCGCAAAGGTTTACGCCTCAAAGGTGGTCGTTTAGTTGGATAAAAATTGCTACGTTCTTTTTTATAATCGTTTGAAATCAATTTCGGAACACGCGCATGATAGGTCGTCTGGTTGGCATACTCGTAGATAAAAATCCATTGCAGTTATTAGTTGACTGTAGTGGCGTGGGCTATGAAGTCAGCGTGCCTATGAGTACGTTTTATAACTTGCCAGCAGCAGGTGAAAAAATAACTTTGCTCACGCATTTCGTCGTGCGCGAAGATGCGCAATTGTTATATGGCTTTGGCAGCACAGAAGAACGTGAACTCTTCAGACAACTGATTAAAATCAGTGGCGTGGGTGCACGCACTGCACTCTCTTTGTTGTCTGGCATGTCGGTTGCCGATCTTGCACAAGCAGTCACCTTGCAAGAGCCTGCACGTTTAACCCGCATTCCTGGAGTCGGTAAAAAAACAGCAGAACGTTTGCTGCTCGAACTCAAAGGAAAACT
>JAXISQ010000088.1:0-6527 GCA_034680505.1 Noviherbaspirillum sp. | reverse complement strand
GTTTTAATTTTTCACTGCCACTGCGTGGTCGCAAACTAAGTGGCCCTTTACGCAATGCGTCAGCATCAAACCCACCCTGCTCTGATACTTTAAATTGCATTTTGCCGTGCCAAGCTGGCATGTCGATTTCTGATTCACCCTTCCATACAAAAGAAATGATTTCTGTTGGAGGCAACTGCTCACTCTGTTCTTTCGTTGCATACAGTTGTTGTCCTCTGCGCTGAAAATTATATCCTGCGATTTCAATCAAAGGATGTGCTTCATGTGAGGACTGCAACATTTGTTGCCGCAATTGCTCTAGCTGCGCACTACTCGGTGCGTAATGTGCCAAGTCTCTTATCCAATACCGCAAGAGATTATCAACGCGATCAACTGATAATGATTGTAATTTATCGAGAAAAATAATCGATCCCTCTGCACATTGCTCGAGATCAGATTGTGCTAATTCATCGAGTAATCGTTGTGCACTTTGTATATGCTTCGCACTACGTGAAAATTGTGTCGCAAAACCAGGAAAGTGTTTTTCTAATACAGGTGTAATCCATGCGCGCACTGCATTACGTTTATAACGTGTGTCTGCATTCGATTCATCATCGATATGCGTTATGTCTAATGTCGTTGCTATGCCTTCTAATTGTTCGCGTGTGAGTTGCAACAGAGGACGACCAAGAGCGATGTCACCCTGCAGTAATCCATGCTGTAACTGCAGTTCTGCCATACCTGAGAGTCCAGGCAAACCTGATCCACGCAACAACTGTAGTAATACGCTTTCAGCTTGATCATCTTGATGATGCGCGGTGATGAGTAGTGGAATCTGATGTTGTGTACACAGTGTGTTCAATGCGGCATAACGTGCGATGCGTGCTGATTGTTCTATGCCATGTTCAGCTACATCAATTAAGTTCACACGCTGCGTATAAAACTGCACGCCTTCTTGCTTAGCTGTAGCAGCACAGTGCGCAAGCCATACATCAGCATTCGGACTAATACCGTGATGAACATGAAACGCATACAGCGCAATGTGCCGACTCGCACAAAAATCTTTAGCTAGATGAAGAAGTACAGACGAGTCTAGACCACCACTGTAAGCAACAGCGATTTTGCGCTCTGCTGAAACAACAACGCGCGTCAGAATTTCTTCTAACGCGCGCTCAAATGCGACAACAGACGCTAGCTCAGATTTACTCAGCTTGAGCGAGTTCCTTATATTTGCCATAACTCATGAGTTTTTCGTGACGTGCTGCGAGCAAGTCTTTGGTTTTCACACCTTGGAATTGACGCAAAGTGTCAGCCAATGTGCGCTTTAACAAGACTGCCATTTGTTTAGGATCGCGATGTGCACCACCTAAAGGTTCATTAACGATTTTATCAATTAGATTTAATGCTTTTAATCGATGCGCTGTAAGCCCCAAAGCTTCTGCTGCATCAGATGCACGCTCTGCTGTTTTCCAAAGAATAGAAGCACAACCTTCCGGTGAGATCACGGAATAGGTTGCATACTGCAACATGATGACGGCATCACCAACTGCAATTGCTAACGCACCACCCGAACCACCTTCACCGATGATGGTCGCAATCAGTGGCACTTTCAGTTCAGCCATCACATACAGATTGTGTCCAATCGCTTCTGATTGCCCACGCTCTTCTGCATCAATGCCAGGGAAAGCACCTGGTGTATCAACAAAAGTGAAGACAGGAATATTAAATTTTTCTGCCAGCTTCATGAGACGCATGGCTTTACGATAGCCCTCAGGCTTAGGCATACCGAAATTGCGCATTGCACGTTCTTTGGTATCACGACCTTTTTGATGGCCAATGACCATACATGACTGACCATTAAAGCGCGCTAAACCACCAACGATAGAAAGATCATCGGCATAGCTACGATCACCATGCAACTCATGGAAGTCAGTGAAGATTTCATTCACATAGTCCATGGTGTAAGGACGTTGTGGATGTCGCGCAATTTGTGAGACTTGCCAAGGCGTGAGTTTGGCGTAGATGTCTTTAGTGAGTTGCTGACTCTTTTGCGAGAGTCTGTCGATTTCTTCTGATATATCGACTGCGGAATCATCTTGAACAAATCGCAGCTCTTCAATTTTTGAATCGAGTTCTGCGATGGGCTGCTCAAAACCGAGAAACGTAATTTTGCTCACACTGTCTCCTTATGGTCAGACCTCTGACCTTGGGGTTGGGAACGACGAACATGCCATTCTTGCATCAAAGTGTCAATATTCTACCGGTACTGGATCCAAACTGCGCCAAAGATACCAGGTTGCCACCGTTCTCCATGGTTCCCAGTTAGCTGCAACTTCACGTAAATCACTGCGTGAGACTGGCTCGCCAGAGAAGTAATTGACGCTAATACCGCGTAAGAGTCCCAGATCATCCAAGGGTAAAACATTCGGCCTTAGCAAATTGAAAATCAAAAACATTTCAGCTGTCCAGCGACCGATTCCACGAATGTGAGTTAATTCTGCGATTACTTCTTCATCTTCCATCGAAGCCCAATCAGTCGCATGCACTCGTTTTTCTTTGAAATTAAGCGCCAGATCGAGGATGTATTCCGTCTTACGTTTAGAAAGACCACATGCTGCAATTTTTTCTTCGCCAGCACGCAGAATAAAAGCCGGCGTCATTTTTGGACAAACAAGTACCAATCTCTCCCAAACTGTTTGCGCAGCTTTGACAGAAATTTGTTGTCCCACAATAGAACGTGCAAGAGTCACAAAAGGATCTCCACGTCCAACCAACTGCAAATCACCAAATTTAGGAATGAGCTTTTTCATGATGCGATCACGCTTCATGAGTTCTGCTTTAGCTTCATCCCAGTAATCAGGCGTTAACAACGCTGAGGCTGTTTTCCTGATCATAGGGTTATGCTCTTCTCCACTCCGTGAGTCCGCCGGGTTTGTCTTCAAGAACGATCCCCTTACTTAATAAGTCTGCGCGAATACGATCCGATTCGCTAAAATTTTTCTCTTGCTTAGCTTTTGCACGCGCTGCAATTAAGGTGTGCACTTCATCATCTGTCATACCATCTTCAGCACCGCCCGCTTGCAGAAAAAGTTGTGGCTCGCGTTCTAATAACCCAATGACATTCGCCAAACCTTTCAACTGCGATGACAACATCACTGAGTGATGCTTGTTTACTTCACTTGCTAAGTCGAATAAAACTGCAATCGCTATCGGTGTATTGAAATCATCATTCATGGCCTCAGCAAAGCGTTGTGCATAAGGTTCATTCCAATCAACCGGCGAAGTATTGGGCGCAGTTGTTTTTAATGCTACATACAATCGTGCTAATGCAGTACGTGCATCATCAAGATGCGTATCTGAATAGTTTAACGGACTGCGATAATGCGCTCTTAATATGAAAAAGCGAATTACTTCTGCGTCATATTTCTTTAATACCTCACGTATTGTGAAAAAATTGCCTAACGACTTAGACATTTTTTCATTATCTATACGCACAAAACCATTGTGCATCCAATAATTAACAAACTGTTTTCCGCTTGCACCTTCAGATTGTGCTATTTCATTTTCATGATGTGGGAATTGCAGATCTTGTCCGCCACCATGAATATCGAAGTGCTGACCTAATAAATCGCAAGACATAGCTGAACATTCAATATGCCAACCAGGCCGACCACTCCCCCACTTCGAATCCCATTTCACTTCTTGCGGTTCTTCCTCACGCGAAGCTTTCCATAAAACGAAATCGAGTGGATCACGTTTTGTGCTGTTCACGTCAACGCGTTCACCCGCTCGCAAATCATCTAAAGATTTACCAGAGAGCTTGCCGTAACCAGGAAAATCACGCACGGAAAAATTGACATCGCCTTCTTTAGCTTGATAAGCCAATCCATTTTTTTCTAATGCACCAATCAAATTCAGCATTTGTGGCACATAAGCAGTCGCACGAGGCTCATGATCAGGTCGCTCCACACCCAGCGCAGCTGCATCTTCGTGCATAGCATCGATATATCGTTGGGTTAAAGCAGAAATGGATTCTTTATTTTCTACAGCACGTCGAATAATTTTGTCATCAATATCTGTGATATTGCGCACATAGGTCACATCAAATTCTTGCGCACGCAGCCAACGCTGAATCATATCGAACACCACCATGACACGCGCATGGCCAAGGTGACAAAAATCATAAACCGTCATGCCACAAACATACAGGCGCACTTTGCCCGGCTCGATAGGAACAAAAACTTGCTTGTCACGCGCAAGCGTATTGTAGATTTTCAAAACACTCATGGATGAATCCAAGCGTGCCAAATGATTAGAGTCAAAACTAATATTCAGCGGGTTGGGTTTATTCGTAACCTGTAAGATCAACGTCTTACTTAGGCTTAGTTTGATAAAATGCGAGTAAGTCCACAGTATAACATTGAAGCCTAGGCCTTCTACTACACAGGCATCATCATCTTTAGAATTAATTGATAAACAAAAGGAAAACTATATGCGTATTTTGTCTGGTCTTTGTTTAAAACTGGTCATCAGCAGTTTATTAGCAATAGCTAGCATTTCTAGTCTTGCTCAAAATGCACCAAAAGTAGAAATGAAAACGAATATGGGTGAGATTGTTATCGAGGTTTATCCAGACAAAGCCCCACTATCAGCAGACAATTTTCTTAAGTATGTGAAAGATGGTTTCTACAATGGCACTATTTTCCATCGCATCATTAATGGCTTTATGGTGCAAGGCGGTGGTTACGATAAAAACATGAAAGAAAAAAACACACGCGCTCCTATACAAAATGAAGCAAAAAATGGCTTAAAAAATCAGACCTACACAATAGCCATGGCACGCACTGCTGATCCACACTCAGCAAGCGCGCAGTTTTTTATCAATGTGAATAACAATAGTTTTTTAGATTATCCAGGCCAAGATGGCTGGGGCTATGCCGTGTTTGGTAAAGTTATCAAAGGCACAGAAGTAATAGAAAAAATGAAAGGCGTTGAAACCAATCGACGCGACCAACCTGTATCTGCAGTTGTTATCGAATCTGCACGCATCATAGAATAAAGTTTTCAATTCGTTTACATAGCCTCTCTCTTCCCACAATTTAATTAGGAATCTGTATGAAGGTCGCACTTACAACTAATCAAGGCAAAATCACCTTAGAGCTTGATGCAGAAAAAGCTCCACAAACTGTAGAAAATTTTCTCGCCTATGTGAATTCTGGTCACTACGACGGCACGATTTTTCATCGTGTGATCGATGGCTTTATGATTCAAGGCGGTGGTTATGAAGCTAATCTAAAACAAAAATCTACACGTGATCCTGTCGAAAATGAAGCATCAAATGGATTGAAAAATGTGCATTACAGCGTAGCTATGGCTCGCACTTCCGATCCTCATTCCGCTACAGCACAATTCTTTATCAATGTGAATGACAATGAATTTTTAGATTACCCAGGCTCAGACGGTTGGGGATATTGTGTATTTGGCAAAGTCGTTGATGGCATCGAAGTAGTAGATGCTATAGGCAGGTTGAAAACTAAACCTAGGAGTATGTTTACCGACATGCCTGCTGAAGAAGTGGTCATTGAAAAAGCAGAAGTGATTTAATTCACGCATGAACGCGGCAATCACTCCTTTGCAAGACAAACAAGCGCAGCCTCAGTGGGCTGCGCTTTTCATATCTGACTTGCATCTCTCATCCGATATGCCGCATACCGCAGAAGCTTTTTTCAACTTCCTCAACACAAAAGCGCTGCATACCAAAGAACTATATTTGCTCGGCGATATCTTTGAATACTGGGCTGGTGATGATGATCTTGATGAACCATTCAATCAAAGTATCGTAACTGCGCTTGCTGCCCTAGAAAAGCTTGGCATAAAAATTTATTGGTTAGCTGGTAATCGTGATTTTTTAGTAGGTGAAAAATTTGCGCATGCGAGTCATCTGCAACTCTTAAGCGAACCAGTTGTAACAACGATAGCAGGTAAAAAAATACTACTCGTGCATGGCGATGCGCAATGCACAGATGACACCGCCTATATGGCTTTTAGAGAAAAGGTACGCAACCCCATCTGGCAGCGTGAATTTCTTCAACAAGATTTAAATGCAAGAAAAGCATTGATTGCAGGTATGCGGGCAGGCAGTAAAGATGCACAAAAAAATAAATCCATGGAGATCATGGATGTGAATCAAGCCGCTATCGCTGCGCTGTTTGAATCACATCAGGTGAACTTGATGATTCATGGTCACACACACAGACCGCATCAGCATCACCATCACACACGACAAGGTGAATGTATACGCTATGTATTACCCGACTGGGATTATGATGCCCAAGAGACACGCGGTGGATGGTTGGGTATTAATCAAGCTGGCGAGATCAGCTTAGTCACCAATGCAGATTCAGACTTCACTAGTTGAATAAATAAACTCGTTAACTACTCTACGAGTTTATTCAAACCACTGGCATTAAATTTATCAAGCTCAGGCACTGTTTCACATGCTATGCCTGCAGCCTTCATCGCTGCAATAATTTTCACGAGCTGTAATT
>JAXISQ010000087.1:0-6542 GCA_034680505.1 Noviherbaspirillum sp. | reverse complement strand
GTAAGCGTCGAATATCTTCTTCGCCTTTGAGCACAAAACTTGTCAAGCCTCGATTTGTTTGCACTGTCCATGTGCTTGGCGTAGCAAATGAAGAAACAGATTGCAGCCTCTCTATCAAGGGTGAAAATTCTCTTTGCGCTAATTCCGCTGAAATTAATTCACGGCTAATTTCATCTACTTCGCTTAGCTGAGCTATCCACGCTAATTCATGTCCATCTTGACCAATGATAGAAATGGCTTCATCTGGAGCATCAATTGGAAATGCACGCACTATGCTCACAGCGTGGTGCTGAACACCATCTTGATCAGAAAAATTCATTACGCCATGTGCATCACGTGTCAGCACATCACGTCCTGACTGAAAATTTTTGATGGTCGTCATATCACTCATGTTGCCGCCTTCACAGGAGGCACATGCAGTGCCACTGGCTCTACATCTTCCGTATCCACATTACGTGCTTGTGCTTCATATAAACGCCAGTAAGTACCTTGCGCTGCCATCAGCTCATCATGCGAGCCAACTTCAACAACGGCACCTCTATCCATGACAACTAATCGGTCAGCACGCCGCAACGTAGACAACCTGTGTGCAATGGCAATCGTCGTTCTACCTTGCACTAAATTATCTAAAGCTTTTTGAATTTCTTTTTCAGTTTCTGTATCCACACTCGAGGTCGCTTCATCCAACATCAAAATACGCGGATTGATCAGCAAAGCGCGTGCTATCGAAATACGTTGACGTTCACCACCGGATAATCCCTGACCACGTTCACCAACAATGGAATCGTAACCATGACGCAAACGTAAAATAAATTCATGTGCATGCGCTGCGCGCGCTGCTGCAACCACATCAGCTCGAGTTGCGTCCGGTTTGCCGTATGCGATGTTGTCGGCAATCGTGCCGTGAAAGAGGAAAGGTTCTTGCAAAACCAAACCAATATGACTGCGATAATCTGTTAAAGCCAGACGACGTATATCAATACCATCCACTAAAATTGCGCCATCACTCACATCATAGAAACGGCAAATTAAATTAATGAGTGTGCTTTTACCAGAACCACTATGCCCTACCAAACCTATCATCTCACCAGGTTTGATATCGAGATTAAGTCCACGAATAATGCGACGACTACCATAACGGAAACCGACATCACGCATTTTGATTTCACCTCGCACTTGAGGCATAGGCACAGGATTCGCTACTTCAGGTACGCTAGATTGGTGATCAAGAATATCAAAAATTCGTTTTGCACCAGCTGCTGCTTTTTGGGTATGCGATACGATACGACTCATAGAATCGAGTCGTCCATAAAATCGACCAATATAAGCAATAAAAGCAATCAAGACACCGACAGTGATGTCTCTGTCCATAATCAACCAGATACCAAATCCCCACACCACTAGCAAACCAACTTCTGTCAACATCGTCACTGTTGGTGTGAATAAACTCCAAGTACGATTCAGTTTGTCATTGACTGCTAAATTATGTTGATTCGCTTCTCTAAAACGTTGCGCTTCACGCTTCTCTTGCGCAAAGGCTTTCACAACACGAATACCCGGTATGGTGTCAGCTAATACATTCGTGACATCGCCCCAGATACGATCAATTTTTTCAAAGCCAGTACGTAAACGATCACGTACTAAATGAATCATCCAAGCAATGATAGGTAATGGCAATAAGGCTGCAATTGCTAGCCACTTGTTAATCGTGAATAGCACAATCGCTGTCATGATGAGCATCAAAACATCCGTTGCGAAATCTAGCGCATGCAAAGAAAGAAAAACACAAATACGATCCGACTCATTCCCAATACGAGCAATTAAATCACCGGTACGTTTTGCGCCAAAATATTCCAGACTAAGCTTGAGTAAATGCTCAAAAGTAGCAGTACGTAAATCCGCACCTATGCGCTCAGAAACTAACGCGAGTAAGTAAGTACGCCACCAACCTAGTCCCCAAGCAGCGATTGCAGCACCAAACAAACCAACCAGATAAAGCATGACATCAGCGGTATCAATCTGCGTGCCGTTATGAGTAGGAATCAAGATCTCATCCATCAAAGGCATGGAGAGATAAGGTGGTACCAGAGTGGCAGCAGTTGAAGCGAGTGTCAGCACAAACCCCAGCAGTAATTGCATTTTGTAAGGCTTGGCAAAACGCCACAAGCGAAACAAGACCCAAGTGGATGTAGGTTGCAATAATTCACGATGACAGACAGGACATTGCTCACTGTCTTCAGGCAGTAGCGCCTGACAACTGGGGCACAGGGGTGCATGCTCTTCGTTGGCTACGCCATCCCCCGCGCGCCAAGCTTGTACTCTTTCGAATTGCTGTAGCAATCGCACTGCTGCCACATCTCTGGACAAGGTATAGCGCCAGCTAGCTAAGCACTGGTTTTCATCATGCAGTGAGAGTGTGCCTATGCCTGCGTGATCGGTATGTTGCAGACTTAAATCGGGATGCAAGGGCCAGCTAGTCCACCTTCCCTCATCCGAATCGCTTATCATTCGCTCCGAAGTCAATAAAAGCGTGCTGGTAGCATATTGCAAGGACGTGTCGAGATCGACCTCCAGCGTCGCCAACACTACTTCATCGGCGCCTAACGGCGGCATCCTTTTGGACGCCAATGCAGGAGCGCCTTCGGTTAATGCATGTGTAAACAATCTGGAGCGATAAAACATGAGTCGGAAAATTCGACGCCTGAGCGCAGTAGAGGTTGCCAAATTCTGGCAGCCTAATGCCTGCTCCAGAAACTTTATCAAGGACGGATTTTCTCCCATTCCGGCCTACTCGTCCAATTGTGCCCTAATCTAGCCCCAAGCGACTGACTAATCATGACTCAGCCTGACTCTATAACTGAACCACAAGGTCCTTTAGAACTGCAAGTTCTACGTATCACCTACCTGCGTGGCCCCAATATGTGGACCTATCGCGAAGTGATCGAGGTCTGGCTCGATTTAGGCATTTTAGAAGAATGGCCTAGTCATAAGCTGCCTGGCTTTGTCGATCGTTTGTTAGCAATCCTGCCGCAAGTTGGAGCACATCATTGCGGACTGGGCAAAGAGAATGGCTTCCTAGAGCGTTTGCAAACTGGCACGTGGATGGGACATGTACTGGAACACATCATCATCGAACTCATAGAACTCGCTGGCATGGAAGCGGGTTTTGGACAAACACGTGAAACCACAAAATCCGGTGTCTATCGCATGGTCTTTAAAGTGCCGGATGAAACAGTGGGTCGCACGGCTTTCGAACAAGGACTCGCCTTAATCCATGCCGTGCTCAATAAGCAAAGTTTCGATCTGCAGCAAGCCATTCACAAAGTGCATGTAAAGATCGATGAGTTTTACTTAGGTCCTAGCACCGCGCATATTGTGGAGAGCGCGAATAAACGTCAGATCCCACACATACGACTGAATCAAGGCAATCTCGTCCAGTTAGGCTATGGCGCCCGACAAAATCGTATCTGGACTGCAGAAACTGATCGCACTAGTGCTATTGCAGAAGGTATTGCTAGCGATAAGGAAATGACCAAAATGCTGATGCGCAGCTGCGGTCTGCCGGTGCCGAATGGTGAGCTGGCTGACTCCCCTGAAGCAGCGTGGCAAATCGCGCAAGATCTCGGCTTGCCGGTTGTAGTTAAACCCTTGGATGGGAATCGTGGTCGCGGTGTGATGTTAAATCTCATGACTGAACGCGATATACACACAGCATGGCATACCGCACGCGCTGAAAGTGATGAAGTCATCGTTGAACAATTCATCACCGGTGATGAACATCGTATCTTAGTGGTAGATGGTCGTGTCGTCGCAGCTTGTCGTGGTGAAGCTTCATGGGTTATCGGTGATGGTCAACATGCAATGCAAGCCTTAATCGATTTACAGATCAACAGTGATCCACGTCGAGGCCTGACGGATAAACATCCACTAGAAACGATTCATATCAATCTACACAGCGTTGTAAGAGCCAACATCGAACGCCAAGGATTACAAGCTGACTCGATTCCCGAAAAAGACCGACGTGTGCTTATTACTGCTAATGGTAATCATGCGATTGAATGTACAGCAGAAGTTCATTCGGAAGTAGCGCATGCTTGCGCACTCGCTGCGCGTGTCGTCGGGCTCGATATTGCAGGTATAGATTTAGTATGTGCCGATGTCTCACAACCCTTGCAACAACAAGGCGGCGCGATTGTAGAAGTGAATGCTGGACCTAGCTTGTTAATGCATTTAAATCCTGCGCAAGGTAAGCCACAACCTGTTGGTGATGCAATTGTTGGTGGTTTATTCCCAGGTGAAGAAGATGGTCGTGTACCCATCGTAGGCGTAGCTGGTACCCGCGACACCACATTGATAGCGCAATTGGTTGCCTGGTTATTACAGCTCTCTGGACTACAAGCAGGATTAGCTTGCCGCGATGGTTTATTTGTCGGTTCACGCCATTTAGAAAGCGCTGATGCAGTGCGCTGGGAAGCTGGACGTCGATTACTCATTAACCGTAACGTCGAAGCAGCAGTATTTGAGAATGACCCCTTGAGTCTACTCACTGAAGGTCTAGCTTATGACCGCTGTGATATTGGCATTGTGACTGATTGCGAAGGTCTTCCAGCTCTGGTTGAGCATTTAATGAGCGAGCCTAAACAGCGCTTCAAAATCATGCGTACCCAAGTGGATGTTGTCCTAAAGACCGGCGCGGCTGTCTTACATGCAGTTGATGAACTTGTGATGGACATGGCAGAACTGTGCGATGGCGAAGTTGTGCTGTATGCAGTTGATGGCACGCTTGCAGCAATCGCAGCGCATAGAGATCAAGGCGGACGCGCCGTATTTATGCAAGGCGATGTCATCATGCAAGCACATGGCGATCAAATATTTAGTTTGATAGACCTTGCAAAAAATCAGCGCGTTGCTGCACGCATGTTGCCTGAAACAGTGATGTTAGCGAGTGTGGCGACTGCATGGGCGATGGGGCTGACTGCTGAAACCATCATCACCGGTTTAGAAACCTTCGAACCCGCTCAAACACGCAAACTACACATTGCTGCTTAACACGGCATTATTTTTTAACGATCATCAGTTATCTGACCATACATCATGGAATTGAAGCGAATCAGACCACTACGCGGTCCTAATCTCTGGAGCCGTAGAACCTCACTTGAAGTGGAAGTGCAATGCGCACCCGAGGAATGTGCTGTCGATAGTGTCACTGGTTTTGAAGAACGACTACGTGGACTGTGTCCCGGCATTTCCGATTTACGTGCAGCAGCACATCATGGCCCTCTCACACTTGCACATGCGCTGGAAGCCACACTACTCGCTTTGCAAACGCAAGCAGGTTGTCCTGTAAGTTTTAGCGGCACCATACCAACAGAACAACCTGGCTTGTATATCGTCGTTGTCGAATATAGTGAAGAAACAGTAGCCTTAGCCGCAGTAGAAATGGCACACACCTTAGTCGAAAGTGCATGGCAGATTCCGACTAGCAGTGAACCTGCTGCAGATGAACCTGATGCACAAGCAATGATTAATACGCTGCGTGAAATGGATGAAGATGACCGCCTAGGTCCTAGTACAGGTGCTATTGTCACCGCAGCGATTGAACGTGGCATTCCATTTCGCCGACTCACTTCAGGCAGCTTAGTGCAGTTTGGCTGGGGTTATCGTCAACGTCGCATACAAGCGGCAGAAGTCGATGCTACGAGTGCAGTTGCTGAAGCCATCGCACAAGATAAAGATCTCACCAAACACTTACTGCATGCAGCAGGTGTACCTGTGCCTTTAGGTCAGCCAGTAAAAAATGCGGAAGAAGCTTGGCAAGTTGCACAAAAAATTGGTTTGCCAGTCGTACTCAAACCGCAAAGTGGTAGCCAAGGTAAAGGCGTCACTGTCAACATCACAACCCGTCAGCAATTAGAAGCGGCTTATGTTGCTGCCGCAGTTAAACCACCTGTATTAGTAGAAAAATATTTACCTGGTAGTGATTATCGTTTGCTCGTCGTGGGTCAACACTTAATCGCAGCAGCGCGTCGTGATCCCCCCTTCGTGATTGGTGATGGGAATAAAACAATTAAACAATTAGTGGACATCGTGAATGCGGATCCACGACGTGGTGAAGGTCATGCAACTTCTCTCACAAAAATTCGTTTAGATGATATTGCAAAAGGTTGTCTCGCTTTACAGCACCTCAACCCAGATTCTGTACCTGAAAAAGGTCGTCGAGTTTTATTACGTAACAATGCCAATCTTAGTACGGGCGGCACTGCAACCGATGTGACGGATGATGTACATCCAGAAGTGGCAGCACGTGTGATTGATGCAGCGCGCATGATAGGTTTACATGTTTGCGGTGTAGATGTGGTGTGTGAAAGTGTGCAACGCCCCTTAGAAGAACAACATGGTGGCATTGTTGAAGTCAATGCAGCACCAGGTTTACGTATGCATTTAAATCCTTCTTACGGCAAAGGCCGCAACATCGGCACGCCGGTCATGGCGGAATTATTTGTACCGGGCGATGATGGCCGTATACCTGTGATTGCAGTCTC
>JAXISQ010000086.1:0-6588 GCA_034680505.1 Noviherbaspirillum sp. | reverse complement strand
TTTAATATCAGTGTTGTTGAGTCTGACCACCACATCACCAGGTTGCAAACCAACGCGGCTTGCTGGTCCATCAGCTAACTCAATCAACACACCACCATCTAATTTCAATTCGCGTTTTTGCGCATCACTTAGATCGCTGACGATCAAACCTAATGCATTCAAGGTTTGCTCTTGTTTAGGTTTTTTCTCTTCTTTCTTAACAACCTTAGTCTCTGCTTCTAACTCAGCAACAACAACGTTCAAGTCTTTTTTAGCACCCTTACGCCACACACTAATCACAGATTGAGAACCAGGTTTAGTGTTACCGACTAAGCGTGGTAAGTCACCTGATTTTTCTATGCCTACGCTATTGAAATGCGTAATGATGTCGCCCGCTTCTACACCCGCGCTTTCAGCGGGGCTGCCTGGCTCTACTCTCGCAACCAAAGCACCTGCTGCACGTGGCAATCCCAAGGACTCAGCGACTTCTTTTGTGACTTCACCAATTTGCACACCAATGCGGCCACGTACAACACGACCCATGGTTTTCAATTGTTCAGATACACGTATCGCTTCATCAATCGGCACGGCAAATGAAATGCCCATGTAGCCACCTGAACGACTATAAATTTGTGAGTTGATACCAATGACTTCACCACGCATGTTAATGAGTGGACCACCAGAGTTACCAGGATTAACAGCAACGTCAGTTTGAATCAAAGGTAAATAATCACCGGTATCACGTGCAATCGCTGACACAATGCCGGCGGTGACGGTGTTCTCTAATCCAAATGGTGAGCCAATCGCAATCACCCATTCACCAACACGCACTTTGCTGCCACCACCTAACGTTATCGTAGGTAGATTTTTACTATCAATCTTCACCACTGCTACATCAGTACGGCGGTCTGAGCCTATGATCTTGGCTTTGAATTCACGTTTGTCACTCATGGTGACTAATACTTCATCTGCGCCTTCTACAACGTGAGCATTGGTTAATACATAACCATCAGGTGAGATGATGAAACCTGAACCTACACCACGTGGCACTTGCTCATCTTGTTGAGGGCCTGGTTTACGACCTTTGGGCGCAGGTGGTTGTTGCGGAGAACGTGGTGCTGGTTGACCAAAAAAGCGACGGAAGAATTCCTGCATTTCTTCATCATCCATACCAGGTGCACCACCTTGTGGTCCACCTTGCGCTCCGGGTGCAGCGCCTTTATTTTTTTCTGTGGTGCGAATATTCACCACTGCTGGACCGACTTTATCAACTAAATCAGTAAAGTCAGGCAAGGTTACGGCATGCGCCGAAGTTGTCACTGTAGCTGCTAGAGGCACAAACATCAGGCCAGCAACAGCCAATGCTGATATAGATAGAATTTTTTTAACGTGATCAAACATAGTCATAGTATTTATTAAGTTAAGTTCAAGTCTATGGATTCAGCGACTTGCCGGTTTGTCTGCAAAGGAACTTCGCCAACAATGGTAAGCCAAAATTCTTCCATGCGCTTGCCGACCACGCTGAATGCCTCCGTTTGCTCTCTTTCGACCCTTAATCGCAGCCTTTTATGCGGCTTAGCCGCTAGCAAAATGGAAATTCTAGCTAATCTAACTAGAAACGCGAACCATACCAATTCTTGTGAAAAAAGCTACGCAGCACTGCTTCTCATCTACTTTATTGGGCAAGATGAACTGGAATGTGCAAATGATTTTCTTTTGTAAAGGGCGTATTGATTGGTTCTGTAACGAGCATTTTTTTATCTTGCAGTGACAATGAAGATTTAACAATCAATACAGAAGAAGGTACAACTACGATCATGACTAACATCGCAACAAGGAGTATGATTTTTTTTGAAGCTAGGGCTGTAAGCTCTACGTTTTTTTGTTGTGGTAATTCTAAGTCAGACTGTTGGTCTAGTTGGTTTGCTAGATTGATTTGAAAACGATGGCTGAGAGCTTGATGCTCAAAGCGAAGTATGTCACCAATCTGATGATAAATAGTCCATGTATTTTTTTGCTCTTCGAAACGACATAAGGCATCGATTTGAACAGGACTTAGATGCGCTAACTCACTATCCATGAGCGCGGAAATCCACTCGCGCGCCTGCTTACCTCCTTTCATTATTTCCCCTTTTACAGCTTACACATGTTTGTGGCGTGATTGTTATCGCGCATAATTTTTATATACCGCCATCATCACATGACCGTTCGCACTTGACATTGTTTTTTTGACTTGAAACACACATCATTGACAGTCTTATCGTCTTACCATCTCTTATCACCTGCAGTATCAAGTAATGGCCTGAGTTTTTCTGCGATCGCTTCCCGTGCTCGAAAAATTCTGCTACGAACCGTACCAATAGGACAATGCATAGATTCTGCAATTTCTTCATAACTTAAACCTTCAATCTCACGCAAGGTAATCGCAATACGCAGTTCTTCCGGTAATGCTTCCATGGCAAAGTTGACTGTCTCTGCAATTTGCTTAGTTGCGAGCATAGACTCCGGTGTATTGATATCTCTTAGGTGCTCTCCATCATCAAAAGTTTCCGCTTCTTCTGCATCTGCTTCAGTTGATGTAGGTGCACGTCGACCTTGCGTGACTAAATAATTTTTTGCTGTGTTGATACCTATACGATATAACCAAGTGTAAAACGCAGCATCACCTCGAAACTGAGGTAATGCACGATACGCTTTGATAAATGCTTCTTGCACAACATCTTCAGCTTCTGCCTGATCTCTAATTAAACGTGAGACAAGTCGCATAAGCTTTCTTTGGTATTTCAATACCAACAGCTCAAAGGCTTTTTTGTCGCCATGCTGCGCACGATCAACCATGAGTTGATCTATGTTTCGCTCTGTCGTCAAACTGTGCATCCTGATGCAAGCACAACGCACATAGAATGCTGCTCAGACTTGCACACCTCACTCAACAGAGAGAGAACGAAGCTAGGCAACCAATTTTTAATGCCTAGCATGACAAGCCAGCAGAGATTCCAGTGAAATCGGTGATGCAGTCTGCGAAACCTTGCCGTTAGACCAACTGATATTGCGCAAGTTCAGTCGGCGTAAGAGAAATTTTATGGAAGCATAAGCTCTCGATCGTCCTGATTTTTTAAGCAACGTAAGGCAACGAGTAAGGATCGATATAGTGGCTGTTCTACAGAATCGGGAAAGATCAAAACGACAAAAATTTTTCCCGTATTCGATTGCAAGCGTAGCGACATGATGTAAGGCCACAGGGTTGAGTCTCCGAGTAATCGCACAATCTCATAATCATTTCGACTAATTTCAACCTTATTCTGAAATTGAAATGCATGAGCACTTCGCTTAGTGTGAAACAAGCGAATTTGTCCATTGCCTGAAATATCAATCCTGACGATATTTCTAGACCTGAAAACAGAGATAAGAAGCGCGAACACAGGGATAACGCAAACTACAGCGACCACAAGACGCTGCATGAAACCTAAAAATGACTCAAAACGATGAAAAAGTAAGACTGCGGTGATACAGAGATTCAATGCAAACAGCAGACTAAGAGAGAGTGAAAGACGCGAAGGACGGATGACAGCTGATACAGCGATGGTCATCTTTTGTGGAAGATCAGTGCAGGGAAAACAATGTGTAGAGCATCGCACTCATTGACGAGAGTACGACGCTATAAGAACAATTAGACTTTGCCGAAAATCAGTGTTCCGTTGGTGCCACCGAAACCAAAGGAATTTTTTACAGCAACATTGATTGTCATTTCACGCGCTGCGTTAGCGCAGTAATCAAGATCGCAAGCAGGATCTTGATTAAAAATATTGATCGTTGGTGGTGACAATTGTTTATGTACTGCTAGTGCAGTAAACACTGCTTCCAAACCACCAGCGCCACCTAATAAATGACCTGTCATTGATTTAGTGGAATTGACTACGATGTTTTTAGCGTGATCACCGAGTGCGCGTTTAATCGCCACGGTTTCAGCTACATCACCTAATGGTGTGGATGTGCCATGTGCATTCACGTAATCCACTTGATCCGCATTAATGCCTGCATTTTTCATGGCAGAGACCATACAACGACGCGCTCCATCACCATCTTCTAGTGGTGCAGTCATGTGATGTGCATCGGCACTCATACCAAAACCTAATAGCTCGGCATAAATTTTTGCACCACGTGCTTTCGCATGTTCATACTCTTCAAGCACCATCACACCTGCGCCTTCACCGAGTACAAAACCATCACGGTCTTTATCCCAAGGACGCGAAGCTGTTGCAGGATCATCATTGCGGGAAGACAAAGCACGGGCTGAAGCAAAGCCACCTAATCCCAATGGAGAGATCGTTGATTCTGCACCGCCAGCTATCATGATGTCGGCATCGCCGTATTCAATCAAACGCCCTGCAGCACCTATGCAATGGAGTCCTGTAGTACACGCAGTGACGATCGCAAGATTCGGGCCTTTGAGTCCATACTTAATAGACAAATGACCTGAGATCATATTGATGATAGAAGCAGGTACGAAAAACGGACTGATTCTGCGTGGACCGCGATTCGTCAGTTCCGCATGCGTCTCTTCAATCATTGGTAAGCCACCGATACCGGAACCAACGATGACACCAATGCGTTCAGCATTCGCTTCAGTCACTTCCAAACCACTGTCTTGCATCGCTTGTATACCTGCAGCCATACCATAATGAATAAAAGTATCCATATGGCGAGCTTCTTTGCCGGGCATGTAATCCTCGACATTAAAGCCCTTCACTTCTCCGGCGAAATGCGTGGAGAAGGGACTAGCGTCAAACTTGGTAATAGTCGCAATACCTGATTGACCTGCAATCAGTGCATCCCACGCAGTGGATACTGTATTTCCTACTGGCGCTACACAACCTAGGCCAGTAATAACGACGCGACGACGATTTGGACGACTCAAACGATGCTCCTAGCGATGTTAGGCGAAGAGATTAAGACTTAACGTGTGCTTTTGCGTAATCAATCGCTTGCTGCACAGTCGTGATTTTTTCAGCTTGTTCGTCAGGAATTTCCATTTCGAACTCATCTTCCAGTGCCATTACCAGCTCTACGGTGTCGAGCGAATCAGCGCCGAGGTCATCAACAAAGGATGATTCGGTTTTGATATCAGCTTCTGCAACACCAAGCTGTTCAGCAACAATCTTCTTAACACGTGATTCAATATCGGACATCTCTTACCTCCAGATTATGGGTTACCCAAAGTGCGCGCATTTTATCAGGTTTGCGACGCGAAACTATACTTTTGACTTTTGCTTTTAACAACAATTTCAATTACTGCATTACTTCTTAAAACTTGAATCAACAACATTAACCACCACTCATATACATACCGCCGTTCACATGCAAGGTTGTACCAGTGATGTAGCTTGCCTCATCAGAGGCTAAAAATGCCACTGCTGCTGCGATATCTTCTGGTAAACCAAAGCGTCCTGCAGGTATCTGCTGCAATAATGCAGCAACCTGTTGTTCAGTCAGTGCTCTTGTCATATCGGTATCAATAAATCCTGGTGCAACACAATTCACGGTGATGTTTCGACTACCGATCTCACGGGCGAGTGCACGACTCATACCTGCAACTCCCGCTTTTGCTGCTGCATAGTTCATTTGTCCAGGATTACCTGCTGAACCCACTACAGAAGTAATGTTGATAATGCGACCATGTTTTGCTTTCATCATGCCGCGCAACACTGCTCTAGAAAGCTGAGCCACTGCAGTGAGATTGGTGGTGATAACGGCATCCCACTCTTCATCTTTCATACGCATCGCAAGTTGGTCCTGCGTGATACCTGCGTTATTGACTAAGATAGAAAGTGAACCAAATTCTTTTGTAATCTCATCAACTAAATTCGTTGATTGTCCTGCTTCATTCACATTCAATACTTTGCCGTGCCCCGCTTCAGGACGCACCGCCTTTAAATAATCTGAAATCGCTTGCGCACCTGCTTCTGAGGTTGCGGTACCGATGACAGTTGCTCCACGACGCGCTAATTCTTGCGCAATCGCTTTACCAATCCCGCGTGAAGCACCCGTTACCAACGCAACTTGCTTCTCTAGCGTGGTTTGCCTTTGTGTCATTTCAATGCCTCCAACATTGCATCCAGAGATGCCTGATCATTAATAGCATCGGACTGCAAATCGCTATGAATTCGTTTGGTTAATCCTGAGAGTACTTTTCCAGGACCACATTCTATAAGTCGTGTAATGCCCATCTCTGACATTTTTTGTACAGTTTCTACCCAACGTACTGGACTTGCTGCTTGACGTACTAATGCATCTTTAATTGCTTGCGCTTCATTCTCTATGCGCACATCGACATTGTTAATCAATGGAATAGTCGGCGCTGCAAAATGTATGTCTGCTAAATAAGACCGTAAACGATCCGAAGCCGGTTTTAATAATGAAGAATGGAATGGTGCCGATACAGGTAGCGTTAAGGCGCGTTTTGCACCTTTGGCTTTCGCAGCTTCACAAGCACGTTCTACTGCTTCTTTCTGACCTGCAATCACCACTTGTGCAGGTGCATTGAAATTCACTGCTTCTACAATTTGTTGTTGCGCTGCTTCTGCACACACCGCACGCACATCATCATCT
>JAXISQ010000085.1:0-6596 GCA_034680505.1 Noviherbaspirillum sp. | reverse complement strand
GTCGTGATTTGTGATGATTCATAAGGATCGTCTTCCTCTTCTTTGGTGTTGAGGAAAAATTTTTCTTTCAGGATTTGATGCGCGCGCGTGAATGTTTCAAAAACCTCTTCTCGCGTATGCAACTTACAATCTTTATCCATTTCAGTCAGCAGCTTTTTCATCACAGGGAAATGCGCTGTAGTGCCTGCTAAGGCGATATAGGAATCGCCTATCTGAAAAATTTTCTCATTCGATTCATAAGCATGAGATAAACGCGTATCACCAAAGGTCACTAAGCTATCTGCTGCGATAGCTATTTCATTATTTTTTCTTACAACAACGCAGGTTGTCATAAACAGCCTATAAAAGTGTGCGACGCATATCTGCTAATACTTCTGCTAAATACACAGCAAAGCGTGCGCCCATTGCACCATCAATTACGCGATGATCATAAGATAGTGAAAGTGGCATCATGAGCTTAGGCACAAATTGTTTACCATCCCATTGCGGTTTAATCGATGATTTAGACAAACCTAATATCGCGACTTCAGGTGCGTTAATAATCGGTGTGAATGCTGTGCCACCTATGCCACCTAATGATGAAATCGTGAAGCTTGCACCTTGCATATCAGCCGGCTTGAGTTTGCCTTCGCGCGCTTGCGCAGATAGCTCAGCCATTTCTTTTGCAATCTCAGCAATACCTTTTTGATCTGCATTTTTAATCACTGGCACGACCAATCCATTTGGTGTGTCAGCTGCAAAACCAATGTGATAGTAGTGTTTGAGTATGAGGTTTTCACCTGCTGCATCGAGTGATGCATTAAAAGCAGGGAATTTTTTCAAGGCAGCGACACTGGCTTTGATCACAAATGCCAGCATGGTAAGTTTCACACCAGACTTCGCTAATGCATCATTACTTTGCTTGCGGAATTCTTCTAGTTCAGTGACATCTGCTTCTTCAAATTGCGTCACATGCGGAATCATGACCCAGTTACGATGTAAATTCGGGCCACTGATTTTTTTGATACGTGAAAGAGCTTGTAATTCTGTTGAACCAAATTTAGAAAAATCGAGTGAAGGCCATGGTAGTAGTGACATTCCTAAACCACCGTTACCACTCGCTGCTGGTGATGCAGATACAGCGCCTCGCATCACACCTTTAACAAAGCCTTGCACATCTTCTAAAACAACTCGTCCTTTAGGGCCACTGCCTTGTACCTGTGCGAGATCAACGCCAAGCTCACGTGCAAATTTACGTATCGATGGTGAAGCATGAGATTTGCCATGTTGAACCGGTGTATCTGATGATGCAGACACTGATATAGGCGCAGCTTTTACTTCTGGCGCAGTCACTGCAACCGAAGTTGATGCAGCCGCAGGTGCTGCTACGCTCGCACTGGCATTTGCACTGGCATTCGCACTCGCTTCTAACATGAGCACTAACGAACCTTCCGCAACTTTGTCGCCTAGTTTTATTTTCAGCTCTTTGACTATACCTGCATGACTGCTAGGTATTTCCATACTCGCTTTATCAGACTCAACCGTGATCAATGATTGCTCTGCTTTGACGGTATCACCTACTTTAACCAGTATCTCAATAACTTCCACTTCCTTGAAGTCACCAATATCCGGTACTTTAATTTCTATCAGGCTCATATCATGCTCCGTTCTTTTCCCATGATTGGAATAAGAAAGTGGGTAAATTTTATTTAAGTTTTAAAGTGTGACTGGATTCGGCTTATCTGCTTGTATGCCATATTTTTGTATGGCTTTGGCTACGATAGCTTTATCCAGACTACCTGCATCAACCAGTGATTTCAGTGCAGCGATCACGACAAAATAACGATTCACTTCAAAAAACTCACGTAATTTTGCGCGTGTATCAGAACGACCAAATCCATCTGTGCCCAACACTTTATAAGAACGACCAGCAGGCATGAATGCACGAATTTGTTCTGCATAGGTACGCATGTAGTCGGTTGCAGCAATGATAGGACCGGCACTATCAATTAACTGTTGTGTGACATAGGCTAACTTTGGTGTCTTAGTTGGATTGAGCATGTTCCAACGCTCTGCATCTTGACCATCACGTGCTAATAAAGTGAAGGAAGGTGCAGACCAAATATCTGCAGCGATATCCCACTCTTGTTCTAGCAATTCTGCAGCTGCGATCACTTCACGCAAAATTGTGCCCGAGCCCATAAGCTGCACACGATTCGATGCTGTTTTACCGCTAATTTTCAAGCGATACATACCTTTCAAAATACCGTCTTCTTGTCCAGCTTGTAATCCTGGATGACTGTAATTTTCATTCATCAAGGTGATGTAATAGAACACATCTTCTTGTTGCTCGACCATGCGTTTTAAACCGTCATGCAAAATCACTGCGACTTCATGCGCAAAGGTAGGGTCATACGGCATACAGTTTGGAATCGTGGATGCCAGTACATGACTATGTCCATCTTCATGCTGCAAGCCTTCACCATTCAAGGTTGTGCGACCTGCTGTACCACCTAACAAGAAGCCACGTGCACGCATGTCACCTGCAGCCCACGCCAAGTCACCGATACGCTGTAAACCAAACATGGAATAAAAGGTATAGAAAGGAATCATGACGCGGTTATTCGTTGAGTAGGAAGTTGCAGCTGCTATCCATGAACTCATTGCACCCGCTTCATTAATCCCTTCTTGCAGAATTTGACCTGCTTTATCTTCACGGTAGTAACTCACTTGATCTTTATCGACAGGTTCATATAACTGACCTTGCTGACTAAAGATACCAATTTGACGGAACAATCCTTCCATACCAAAGGTTCGTGCTTCATCCACCAGAATAGGTACTACACGTGGTCCTAAAGATGTATCACGCAATAAGATCGAGAGCATGCGTACATAAGCTTGCGTGGTAGAGATTTCACGACCTTCTGCGGTTGGATCGAGAACTGCTTGGAAAGTAGAAAGTGCAGGAATTTTTAAAGCATCATCGGCTTTACGACGACGTTGCGGTAAATAACCACCTAACTGTTTACGACGCTCATGCAGGTAAACCATTTCTGGTGAATCTGCTGCGGGTACGCAGAAGGGCACTTCATGTAGATGTTCATCTGAGACTGGAATGCCAAAGCGATCACGCATTTCACGAATTGCATCATCGTCGAGTTTTTTCGTTTGATGCGCAGTGTTACGCGCTTCACCTGATTTACCCATGCCATAACCTTTGACTGTTTTAACTAATAAAACAGTAGGTTGACCTTTGTGTTCTTGCGCAGCTTTGAAACCTGCATAAATTTTATGTGGATCATGTCCACCACGTGTTAAGCGCCAAATATCATCGTCTGACATGTTGGCAACCATCTCTAATAATTTTGGATGCTTACCAAAGAAATGCTGACGCACATAAGCACCATCTTTAGCTTTGTAGTTTTGATATTCACCATCAACGGTTTCCATCATCACACGTTGCAGAATGCCGTCTTTATCACGTGCGAGTAAATCATCCCAACCTGGACCCCAAATAACTTTGATGACATTCCATCCTGCACCGCGGAAATCAGCTTCGAGTTCTTGAATGATTTTTCCGTTACCACGCACTGGACCATCTAATCGTTGTAGATTGCAATTGACGACAAAGATTAAGTTGTCGAGCATTTCGCGACCTGCCATACCAATCGCACCCATGGATTCTGGTTCATCCATTTCACCATCACCACAGAACGCCCACACTTTGCGTGGTGCGGTATCTGCGATTTGACGTGCATGTAAATATTTTAAAAAGCGCGCTTGATAAATCGCCATCAGTGGTCCCAGACCCATAGACACTGTTGGGAATTGCCAGAAATCTGGCATGAGTTTTGGATGCGGATAAGAAGACAAACCTTTGCCATCGACTTCACGACGGAAATTCAGCATTTGCTCTTCTGACAGACGACCTTCTAAGAAAGCACGTGCATACACACCGGGTGAGGAATGACCTTGTATATATAAGAGATCACCACCATGATGTTCTGTAGGTGCATGCCAGAAATGATTAAAGCCTATGCCCAACATGTTTGCTAATGAAGCAAAGCTAGATATATGACCACCTAAATCGCCATCAGCGCGATTGGCTTTGACCACCATTGCCATCGCGTTCCAACGCATAAAAGAACGTAAGCGTTCTTCGAGTTCTAAATTACCGGGGCAGTGTTCACCTAAATGGGCTGGAATCGTATTGACGTAAGCAGTATTACTGGAGAAAGGTATATGAGCACCACGACGGCGCGCCAAATCCACCATACGTTCGAGTAAATAGTGCGCACGCTCTGGACCTTCTTGATCCAAAACAGATTCGAGTGCATCTAGCCACTCTTGGGTTTCTATTGCATCCGGATCATTGGCGGCTTGCGCCAACAGGACGTCGAGTTGTGCAGACATGATTGTGTCTCCCTGATGTGGTTAACAGCCTTCTTTTTGGGACGCCCAACAAATCTGACAATACATTGATTTTGGTCTGACATCCAAGCTTACGCAAAGTGTATCAGGACTTTTTAAATTTTCAAAATACGATATTACATTTCATATTATGAAAAATAAAGCGCCATAAACAGTTGATTTTCATATAATTGACTTAGAAAAGCACAGGAAACAAGGAAGCTCGCACCTTAGTTCAGCATCAATTCCCTCCCCCCTTATAATCACTGTTTCCCTCATTTCATGAAACGCTCTAAGTTATGTCAGCCAAAATTATTAACGGAATCCAGCTTTCCAACACTCTACGTACCGAGGTAGCAAAACGTGCTGCTGCCCTAACCGCAAAAGGACAGCAGCCAGGTCTCGCTGTGATTTTGGTGGGTGATAGCCAAGCTTCTCAGGTTTATGTACGAAACAAAATTAAAGCCTGTGAAGAAAATGGTATTCACTCTGTGTTTGAAAAATACGATGCCGCTATGACAGAAGAGCAGTTATTAGCGCGTGTAGACGCACTCAATCATGATCCTAAGATACATGGCATTTTGGTTCAGTTACCTTTGCCAGCACATATCGATGCACATAAAGTCATCGAAGCGATCGCAGCTGAAAAAGATGTGGATGGTTTTCATATCAGTAATGCGGGTTTACTCATGACCGGGCAGCCACTATTTCGTCCGTGCACGCCTTACGGTGTGATGAAAATGTTGGAATCCATCGATTATCCAGTCCGTGGCGCACATGCAGTAGTAGTTGGCGCCTCTAACATCGTCGGTAAACCACAAGCCATGTTGCTCTTGCAAGCGGGTGCTACTGTCACTATATGTAATTCCAAGACGCGTGATCTTGGTCATCACACTCGTGACGCAGACATACTTGTCGTCGCAACAGGTAAACGCAATATCGTTACCGCCGACATGATTAAACCGGGTGCTGTTGTGATTGATGTAGGTATGAATCGCGATGATGCAGGCAAACTATGTGGTGATGTGGAATATGAAGCCGCACTTGAAGTCGCAGGTTGGATCACGCCAGTTCCAGGAGGTGTGGGTCCTATGACGATCACTATGTTATTAGTCAACACGATTGAAGCAGCGGAACGCAACTAGTAACTTCAAGCTAACTAAACATTATTGAAAGAATCAATTAAGCAATGTCTACCATTACAAACCCTTTATTAGATTTTTCTGACCTGCCACGCTTTGATACATTCCAACCAGAATATGTATCCGAGGCGATAGACACCTTAATTAATGAAGCACAGGCAGTGGTTGCAAAGCTTGAAGCACCTGCATCAGTAGTCACTTGGGAAAATTTTGTATCGCCCTTGGAAGAAACTGCAGAAAAATTATCACGTGCTTGGGGCATAGTTGGTCATTTGAATGCTGTTGTCGATACTCCTGCATTACGTGCAACTTATAACGAGAATCAACCTAAGGTCACAGAGTTCTGGACTGCACTCGCACAAAATCTGGCCCTATTTGAAAAATATAAAGCTATTCAAGAAAGTCCAGCATACGCTCAACTCTCGCCTACACGACAACGCATTATTGATAATGCAATTCGTGATTTTCGTTTAGGAGGCGCCGAGTTATCAGATGAGAAAAAAATTCGCTTTGCAGAAATTCAAGAACAACAAGCTGCACTACAAACAAAATTTTCTGAAAACGTACTCGATGCAACCAATGCTTATGAACTCATCATTGCAGATGAAAAAAGATTAGCTGGTTTACCTGAAGATGTAAAACAAGCTGCGCAAGCTTCCGCTGAAAAAGAAGGCAAAACAGGTTGGCGTTTCACTTTGCATTTCCCTTCTTATTTCCCTATTTTGCAATATGCAGATGACAGAGCATTACGCGAAACGATATACACCGCGAATGCAACCAAAGCTTCTGAATTAGGCGCCAACCCTGAGTGGGATAACTCACAAAATATTATCGATATACTGAAACTGCGTGATGAAGAAGCGCAACTGCTAGGCTATAAAAATTATGCAGAGGTATCACTGGTACCTAAGATGGCAAGCCAACCTACTGAAGTGATACGCTTTTTAGATGATCTCGCTCAGCGCGCTAGACCTTTTGCAGAAAATGATTTAGCTGAACTCAAATTGTTTGCAAAAAATGAATTGGGCATAGACAAACTAGAAGCATGGGATACCACTTATGCAT
>JAXISQ010000084.1:0-6648 GCA_034680505.1 Noviherbaspirillum sp. | reverse complement strand
GGCAGATTTGCTATCGCGCTATACAGATCAACACCCGTTAGTGCAAAGCGTCGATACGCAGATACGTGATATTGACAAAGAAATGCAAGCTGCATTGGCTCAGATAAAAATGCTGCCAGTCATAGAGCAAGAGCTAGTGCGTTTGTCTAGAGATGTAAAAATCAATAGCGAGTTGTATGCAGCATTACTTTCTAGTGCTCAGCAGTTGCAACTTATAGCAGTAGGTAAGACTAGTAATGTGCGTTTAATTGATGCGCCCATACTTCCTGAGCAGCCTGTTTCACCACATCGTCCCCGCATTATCGCAGCAAGTATTTTTCTTGGAATTTTTTTAGGTGTGGTTTTTACACTGTTACGACGCTCATTACAAAACACCATCGATGAGCCTGCACAGATAGAACACACATTTGGATTGCCTGTCTATGCCAGCATACCGCATAGTAAAAAACAGATGGAATTAGATGGATCTAGAAAAAAATTATCGCATTTAGCTTTATTAGCAAAAATTGATAGTGTTGATCCAACTATAGAGAGTCTACGCAGTTTGCGTTCTGCCTTGCAGTTTTCTATGGCGCAGGCAAAAAATAATATTGTTCTCATTACTGGCCCCACATCGGGTGTGGGTAAATCTTTCATCTCCGCGAATTTAGCACTAGTGATGGCCGCTAGTGGAAGAAAAATATTATTAATTGATGCGGATTTACGAGGCGGACATTTGCATGATTATTTTAAATGTATGCGTGAAAATGGATTAGCCGAAGCACTAATGCAAGCGAATAAAAATCAGTATGCGGTTAAACACAATGTGAGCGAAGGATTGGATTTTATTTCTACGGGCAAGCTACCGCATAATCCCTCAGAATTATTATTGCGCTTGGATAGGTTGGGTAGTTTGCAGGAACTAGCGCAAGATTATGACATGGTGTTAATTGATTGTTCTCCTGTACTGGCAGCTGCAGATAGTTTAATTGTAGGAGCGCAGGCAGGTGCTATCTTTTTAGTGGGACGAGCAGGCTACACTACACCGCATGATATTGCAGAATCTTTAAAACGTTTGGCAAGAGCTGGATTATCAGCAGAGGGATTGCTGTTCAACGATATGATGATACACGGTAGTCGTTATGCTTATCGATATGAGGCAACTAAGCAAATTAGCTATGCGCCACATCATCTCGATGACTACAATAATGCAGTCACACTATGATGAAGTGGATGTTATAAGCTACCAAGGTGATCCGCCATCTTTTATCTGGGCTGCATGTGAAAATTTATATCATAGTAGTTTTTGTAGTGAACACCATTTAAAAACTTATTCTTGTATTGATAGTCATACCATTACATGGGTGAGTAGGCGGCAAGGTGTAATAGACGCTGTCATTATCTTTAAAATAAAAAATCATGCAGTTGTAGTGCTAAATGAGCTTATTGTTCTGAGCAATATTCATATCATTAATTTTTCTGCATTTATTTTTGAGAAATATCATGCTATCAAGTGCATACAATTTAATGGCATTTTCCAAAATAATGAAAAATTAACTATTCCTCATTTGTCGTTTACTTTTTCAGAAGACTTTATTCTTACATTGCCATTGTCATCAGCACTGTGGCTGAATTATTTGTCAAAAAAAAAGCGTACCACCCTGCGACATTTATTAAATCGTGCGCAACATAAATTCCCTAATTTACAGTTCCGTTCTGTTTCGGCTCCTGAATTAACCACTTTCCTTATTCAACATATCTTGAGCATGAGTCGCTTCAGGTTGAAGAATAAGAGAAAAAAATTTTGTATGACTGATGCAGAAGAAAAATGCTTGATAGATTTGATAAAAAAAAATGATGAGATTTATGTATTAGAAAATGAAGGAAAAATTATTGCTGGTTTATTATCTACTTACTGTAAACAAGATTTATTTTTCCATGTGATTAGTCATGATAGTAATTTTAATGAAATACGCGCTGGGCTACTCTGCTGTTATTACACCATATTACAAGCTATAGAAAATAAATATGAACGCATACATTTTTTATGGGGGCGATATCAATATAAATTGCAGCTTGGTGCTAAGGAAGAAAAATTAATTAAATTGGCTATCTTTAGAAATAAGCTCGATAAATATATTTATCCTTCTTTTTATTTTAAAAAAATTGCATATCAAATAAAATTAAAACTCAAACATACTTATCACAATCTGGTACTCAAATAATGTAGTCAAATTCCTTATCGCACTACATCACTAAAAAATCATACTGAACCACCCAGCATCACCACCCAGCATCACCATCAAGAATCACCACCTAGCATCTTTCAATAAAACTCAGCACAGCAATTTATTTGCATACGACACCATATTTTCTGTCTTTCATTGATGACATTTTGTCACGTGTCATTTTCATGATCTTCCCCTAGTTCTTTTGCTCAGATGTTCTTCTGACGCTTTTCTTAATTTTTTAACAAAAAAATTATTCTTAGCATTTAGAATGATTTCTTTGCCGAACTAATTTCTATTTATCAAGCTCTGAATCATGTTCGTCTTGTTGATCTGATTTTCATCAGATGGCGTTCATTTTTTAGGGAACTTGGTAATGTTAAATCGTCTATACGTTAATAAATTTTTCATTGTTATTTCATATGCAGTTTTAATAATAACGACTTGTTTATTAGCTGCATGTGGTGGTGGGACAGGGTCAGCACAATTTTCTATTGATTCAGCCGGTAATTTAACCGCTGCAAATGCAAAACTCACGGCAGTGGATGGAGCCGTAAGTACCACCACTTTATTATCTAGCCCATCAGGAAATACGGTTACCACTACCATTACACCACCGGATCCTGCACCACTGGGACAGTCAGCAGCAAGTTATGCCATGACATTTAAAGATGAATTCAATAGCTTCGATCCTAATGTTTGGAATGATCATGTTTGGTATGAGACTTCAAATGCGACCAAAAATTATACGGTTACTAACGGCACTTTGAAAATTTGGCCGCAACGCGATGCGACTGGTAAATTTTTTAATCGTACTTTGGATACTGATGGTAAATTTTTACAAACCTATGGCTACTATGAAGTGAATGCTAAGCTCACTACTGGTAAGGGTACTTGGCCTGCATTTTGGTTGTTTAATCACATAGGAAGTCGTCGTCCTGAAATCGACATCATGGAAGCCTACACAGGGGGTGGGCCTGCTACAGGATGGTCGGATGCGAATCTTCATCCTACAGCTTATGCTTCAACTATTTGGATAGATGCCAGTGTCTTAGGTGGCACCAAAACGATGGTGACGAGTGATCTCTCAGCTGCATTTCATACTTATGCATTGAAGTGGGAAGCAAACAAACAAACTTTTTACTTTGATGGCAAAGAGGTTTATACAGCAAATGTCGCAATGGCTGATCCTCTCTACATAATGCTGGACTTATGGTTTGGTAGTGCTAGTGGTCAGCCTGATAGCACAACGCCAGTTGGCATTGCGAATTCCTATGAAGTGAATTATGTCAGAGCTTGGAAATTCTTATAAATCAGTTCCTGCATTCTAGAGCTTTGCATTACAACAAAATGAGAGTGGAAAAGTCAGTCATTCTATCTAGCTGATAATTTCAGAACGGTGCGTATGATTTACGCTCTTATGTTGTACTTAATTCTAGTACCAGCTAGTTATGCAAACACGCGCTTGCCTGAGCTAGCTTTGCCTACTGACATAGTAGATGGCAGTACGGTCTTATTGCAATGTGGGCGAGTGTATAGCGGTCAGCTTAATCTAGAAGCTAAGTCATATGTAACAGTTAAGACAGTTGGTGAATGTGGTCCGGCGATAATTAGCTTGGCTACTACGCATTTTGATTGGAAGCGTGAAGTAGGTGCTAGACCTATATGGTCAACTGCAGTCACATTTCAGCCTAATCAAGTCGAAGTGGATGAGCGTTATATAGAATTAGCTCACTATCCTCCATCTCCACAGACTTGGATGACTGCAGTAAGTCATCAACCAGGTCATCTCAGAGTACGACTTCCTAATAAAGACCTAGTCGGTGCTACCGTTGTATGGCGTGCTAATGATTGGCTGATCTTGGTTCATCCCATCCTTACTTATATCTCTACAGATCTAACAATAGTGAGTAATGCGAGTGATGAATTTATCTTTCCACATCAAACTGCCTTTTATTTGGAAGGTAAGTGCTGGATGCTCACTACACCTGGTAGCTGGTGTAGTGAGCAGGGTCGATTATTTATTTGGCCGCCTGACGGAAAGTCACCAGTGCACAGGACTAGAGTTGCACCGCGAGGAAGTGCAATAAACGCTAATAACTCAAACTCAATTTATATAGAAAGTATAAAAATACGTATGGCCAGCATAGGTGTAGAGGCGATTAATACTCGACATCTAATGATTAAAAATACAGAGTTTGAGAATATAGGGGAAGAAGCCATTATTGCGGGTGGTGAAGATATCTATTTGGAAAAACTCCGCATTATTAAAACTGGATTAAATGGCATACGATTTACTGATGATGCCAGAAAAATTATAGTGCGTGATACGGTTATTGCAGAGGCAGGCATGCTAGGTATGCCCAGAAGATCAAAAGGTGCCATAGTGCTAGAACAGGCACAACAGTCGCATATTTTCGGCAATACAATCATTGATTCAGCGTATATAGGTATACGCACCTTTAGAAATTCAATTGTAGAAAATAATCATATAGCACGTTCTTGTCTTCGTTTATCAGACTGCGGTGGGATTTATACTTTTGCACGCGATGGCCTACCGCTTAATACTAAGATTAGGTTTAATACAATTAGTGAAACACAGGGAAAACAATCGTATGGCATTTATTTGGATGACGAAGCGAATCATGTAGAAGTAGCCAACAATACAATAGAGCTTAATGCAAGTGGCATGCAGCTACATAATGCTTACGATAATCTCATACAAGGAAATCTATTCTATAAAAATAAGAATCAGCAAATTTTAATCAATGAAACTGTCTTGCATGCAGTAGTAAGAAATAATCATATTTCTAGCAATCATTTCGTTAATGAAAAAGATGTGCCCTTTTACCGGCTCTGGTCAGCGTTAGGTTCTCTAAATATAGTAAATTTTGCTTGGTATAGCGGGAATTATTATCAAGGAGATGAACTAGCATTCGCTGAGTGCGCTGGTAGCGGCATGCTAAATTGGAAGGCGTGGAAAAATCGTATGCGAGAGTCGGGTAGCTTAATTCCAATCAAGCCTTAGTATGAATAGTGGGATATTCACCGAATCACATTAATCACATGTCTTTATTTGCTTCTGCTTGATCAATTTTATAGTGGTGTGATTCTATTTTTGCGGCGTGTAACCAGTCATTAAAATCATCGTAGAAAATATTTTCCCAAGGCGATTGATCGGGTTTAGAAAAATCATAAGATCTAACACAAGGATTTTTACTGCGGTCAGTTGAATCAAAACAGGCTAGTACTATCTTACCTTTATTATAAAAACCCGATTTATCATGAATCATTGCAAAAGGTAGTAATGGTTGGTCAGGATATTTAATTAATAAACTACCGTAGTAATGTAGCGATAAACCCATGTCATAAGATAAAAAATACCAAGGTTCAATTTCAGGAAGATTTTTTTGAATTACTAAATCGATATAGATCTGTGGAAGTTTGAATCCTTGAGGGATAATCGAGCCATCATAAATAAATGGATGCATCATGGTCTCCATACAATCTGAGACTTATGATCAAGGTATTACTCTAGTGTGTTACTTAAATTAGTTTCTTGGACAGAACTAGGTTTGCACATGTCGAAGTGGCTTGAGTCTAACTGTAGTGTTTTCCTAACAATTCAAGCTAATCTTGTTAGTAGAAGCCTTATTTATTCAACAATATTTTGTCTAACCGAACTGTTGATCGCATATCACCATGCTTTTAGGAATTGTTAAGTTAATTAAGCGCGTATGGCTTCATTTTTTTTGATGTGGCTTTTTTCTCAATTCAGCTATTAACTTAACAAGAAAAATAGTGTTGGTCATTAAGTAGCGCGGTAATAGTCTGAAAGGTTCTTGGGTAATTCGATATAACCATTCCAATCCGGCGTATTGCCATCTCAATGGTGCACGAGCAAGAGTACCTGCATGATAATCAAAGGCAGCACCCACGCCCAACATAACAGCGTGAATCTGTTTGGTTTGTATAGCCATCCATTTTTCTTGTTTGGGGCAGCCCAATCCTACAAATACAATTTTTGCACCTGATTGATTAATACGTACAGCATCATGCGCTGCTCGAGAGGCATCCATAGCACCAGTCATAAACGGCGGAGAACTATAGCCTGCTATAGATAAAGCGGGAAAATTTACATTTATATTTTGGATAAGTTTGATTAAGGTAGCTGTTGTACTGCCAAAAAAATAAACAGGAAGTTTTTGTTTTGTTGCTTCTGCTAATAACATCCACATTAAGTCCGGCCCATTTAATCGTTTTTGATCCGGCCATAGTCTTCTACGCATTATCCATGCAAGTGGTGCGCCATCAGGTAAGGCTAGATCTGCTTTAGATAAAGCACCGTATAGTAATGGATCACTACAAGCACTGACTATTCCATGCACATTACAAAAGCAGACTATTTTAGATTGTCCCTCTGTAGCCCAATGACAAATGC
>JAXISQ010000083.1:0-6669 GCA_034680505.1 Noviherbaspirillum sp. | reverse complement strand
GATACCGAATCACGGGCATAGCTTCTTTAGTCAGAGAAGTGAAAACCAATTCACCTAATTCACCGTCAGGTAAGACTTCACCGGTCTCTGGATGGATGATTTCAGGATAAAAATGATCTTCCCAAATCACAGGACCATCTTTGCTTTCTATGCATTCATTCGCCACACCTGGTCCCATCACTTCCGACAAGCCATAGATATCGACTGCATCTAAACCACCACGCTGCTCTATTTCTGCGCGCATAGCATCCGTCCATGGCTCTGCGCCAAAAATGCCTATCTTTAATGAGCTTGCTGCCGCATCTAATCCTTGTCGCGCAAACTCTTCAATAATATTCAGCATATAAGAAGGTGTGACCATGATGATGTCAGGCTTAAAATCACAAATCAGTTGTACTTGCTTTTCTGTTTGTCCACCAGACATAGGAATCACTGTACAACCTAATTTCTCTGCACCGTAATGCGCACCTAAACCACCAGTAAATAAACCATAGCCATAAGCGACATGTACGATATCGCCTGCGCGTCCACCTGATGCACGGATAGAACGCGCAACCAGTTGTGACCACGTCTCTATATCATTTTTTGTATAGCCAACCACCGTAGGTTTGCCTGTTGTGCCTGACGATGCATGGATGCGAGCGACTTGTTCACGTGGTACAGCAAACATACCGAAAGGATAATTTGCACGTAAATCCCCTTTAGAAGTAAAAGGAAATTTTGCTAGATCTGATAAAGCATGGAGATCACTAGGATGCACGCCTTTTGCATCAAAGGCCGCTTTATAGTGCGGTACATTGTTATACGCATGGGATAAGGTGTGTCGTAATCTTTCAAGCTGCAGACTCTGCAACTCATCACGACTCGCTTTTTCTATAGGCTCCAGATCACCAGATTGTGGTTGTCTAGCATGCATACCTGTCTCCGAATTTTATTATTGATTGTTTTTATTGATTACTTTTTTAATTTTGTATAACTGCATCTTTTAACTGATGTGATTTTCCACGAAACAGCGCAATTTTTTTACCTTCTTGATTCATCACTGCGACATCATAAATACCTGTACGTCCAGTGCGACTTTGCTCATGCGCTTCAGCAGTTAAGACATCATGTTCATAGGCTGGTGCTAAATATTCTATCGAGCATCCTGCTGCTACAGCTTGAATATTGTAACTATTGCAGGCAAAGGCAAACGCAGAATCGGCTAGCGTAAAAATATAACCACCATGACAGGTTTGATGACCATTCAACATTGTTTTTTGCACCATCATCTGCATGCTCGCCACACCAGGCTTGATATTAATAATTTTTATGCCTAGTGCTTGCGTAGCATGATCACGAGCATACATATTATTTGCTGTTGCTTCCGCTAGCGCTTGAGGATTTTCTAGTGACGTCATAAGTTTTAATTTTCCTGATCAAAATCTATCGTCAGTGTATTCGTAGCAGGGAATGACTGACACGATAAAACAAAGCCACGTGCAATTTCATAATCTTCTAAGGCATAGTTCATATCCATATCGACTTTGCCTTCGGTGACCTTACACCGACAAGTTGAACACACACCACCTTTACAGGAATAGCGCAAATCTAAGCCCTGATTCAAGCCAGCTTCTAGCACAGACTGTTTGTCTTTTTCCATGCTAAATGTGAATTGCCTACCATCTAAAACCACGGTCACATCACAATGGCTTTCAGTATGTACTCTCGTAGTATCGACTAAGCGATTTTTAGTGACGATATTTGTGCCAAATAACTCTGTTTTTATTTGAGATTTTTCTATACCCAACTTAACCAAGGTTGCTGACACTTCTTGCGTCATTTGTTCTGGCCCACAAATAAAAGTCTGATCGATATCATTGAGATTAATCCATTGCTGACAAAGCGTCGTACATTTTTCAGCATTGATACGCCCATTGAATAATTCTGCATCTTGCTGCTCACGCGTCATCACATTGATGAAATTAAAACGATCTATGTACTGATCTTTTAAATCTGACAAAGCGGTTCTAAATATCATGGTAGATGAAGCACGATTGCCATATACCAGAGTGAACCTGCTTTCAGGTTCTGTCAGTAGCGTGGTTTTAATGATGGAGTAAATTGGTGTAATCCCACTGCCTGCACAAAAGGCGAGATAGTGTTTTTTATTTTCTGGCGCAAGAGGTATGAAAAACTTTCCCATAGGTGGCATGACATCTATCGCTACACCTGCTTGTAGATGTTGCGCTGCCCAATTTGAAAACAAGCCATCGCTTATTTTTTTAATTGCAACTTCTAACACACCATCTTGTACTGCAGAACAAATCGAATAAGAGCGTCTGACTTCTTCATTTTCTATGTTAGTTCGTAAAGTTAGATACTGACCTTGCGTGAAATGAAAAACCTCACGCAAATGTTCAGGTACGTCAAATCGCACTACCAAAGTATCGCGCGCTTCTATGCGGGTTGAATGTATAGATAGCGAATGAAATGCAGACATAACTTCACCCTTAATTCTTACTAAGCCTTAGTGCGCTTTAAAATAATCAAATGGCTCTAGACAATCATTGCAGCGATACAAAGCTTTGCATGAAGTAGAACCAAACTGACTTACTAACCGAGTGTTCTTGGAACCGCAATGCGTGCAATCTATTTGAGGCTCACTGATTCTGCTTAAACTAGAAATATCTATCACTTGCTGTACGGGCGGCGCAATACCATAGTCACGTAATTTCTCTTTACCGGACTCATGCATCCAATCAGTAGTCCAAGCAGGTGAAAGCTGATGCACTATCTTTACTTCTTTGACACCGAGTTTTTGTAAGACTGTCGTGATTTCTTGGGCAATGACGTCCATTGCAGGACAACCTGAATACGTAGGCGTAATCGTCACTACGCAATTACTTTCTGCATCAATATCAAGATTGCGGACTATGCCTAACTCTATGACAGAGATGACAGGAATTTCTGGATCAGTGACTTGCTCCAGACTTTTCCATAAGCTTGTCACAGACGGTATCACCACTGCGCTCCAGGATAAGCTCGCTGCAAGAACTGCATCTCTGCGAGTAGATAGCCAAGATGCTCAGTATGTATGCCAGTCTTGCCACCTTTTTGCATCCATGCATCATCTGCAGGCACACGCAAAGTCGCTTCTGTACAGACTTGTTGTATATGCTGCTTCCAACTCACATGGAGTTGGTTTAAATCTGGCGCGATGCCTTGTTGTTGCATTTCTAAATCGATTGCATCTGGCGTAAATAATTCACCGGTATACATCCAGAGGGCATCAATAGATCGCTGTATACGTTGGTGACTCTCTTGACTACCATCACCTAAACGGATGATAAGATCACTACTACGCCGCAAGTGATAGCGCACTTCTTTGATTGATTTTTCTGCGATAGCAGCAACTTTTACATCACTTGATTGCAGTAAGGCTTCTAAGAAAAAATAATGCCAAACGTCGAAATAAAATTGTCTGACTAAGGTATGGCCATAATCCTCATTTGGCTGCTCGACTAACAATGCATTTCGAAATGCATGTGCATCACGTAGAAATGCAAGTTGATCTGGATTACTTCCATCATCTTTTTGCTCAGCTGCATACGTCAGCCATAGTGTGGCTTGTCCAAGCAAATCCAACGCAACATTGGTTGCTGCCATATCTTCTTCAAGAATAGGACCTTTGCCGCACCACTCTGACAGTCTTTGCGAGAGTATGAGTGCGTTGTCACCACAGCGTAGTAACCATTCAAATTTTGTATCGGCTGTCATACGTCCGTATTTTTTTGATTGTGATGTGTCTTACAGATTTTTTACTTCTTCTGGTATGGGAAAGAAAGTTGGATGTCGATAGACTTTGGTATTCGCAGGCTCGAATAATTCTTCTTTATCATGCGGACTACTCGCAATGATTTGATTAGCAAGCACAACCCAGATAGATACGCCTTCATTGCGACGTGTATAGACATCGCGGGCATTATTAATTGCCATCTCTGCATCAGGCGCGTGCAAGCTACCAACGTGTTTATGTGACAAGCCATGCTGACTGCGTACAAAAATTTCCCATAAAGGCCATTCTTTACTCATCTTCTTTCCTCATTCATTTTCTTCTTATTCAAGCAGCTTTACGATGCGATTGTTTATCTGCATAAGCAGTCAATCCATCGCGAAACCATGCACCGTCATCCCATGCTTTACGACGTGCCGCTAAACGTTCACGATTACAAGGACCATTGCCTTTGACGACATTGAATAATTCAGAAAAATCAATTGCACCGAAATCATAATGACCTCGCTCTGCATTCCATTTCAAATCAGGATCAGGAATAGTAAGTCCTAGATATTCAGCTTGTGGAACAGTTTGATCTACCATGCGCTGACGCAGTTCATCATTCGAAAACAATTTTATTTTCCATTGCGCTGATTGCGCACTGTTCACTGAGTCTGTATCGGGTGGGCCAAACATCATTAAAGAAGGCCACCACCAACGATTAAGTGCATCTTGTGCCATTGCTTTTTGTTCTGCTGTGCCTCGGCAGAGTGCCATCATGATGTCAAATCCTTGACGCGCATGAAATGACTCTTCTTTACACACACGCACCATGGCACGTGCATAAGGTCCATATGAACAACGACATAAAGGGATTTGATTAATGATTGCGGAACCATCAACTAACCAACCGATAGCGCCCATGTCAGCCCATGACAATGTAGGGTAATTAAAAATGCTGGAGTACTTTGCTTTGCCAGATAAAAGATCAGCCGTCATTTGATCGCGTGACACACCCAGCGTTTCGGCAGCGCTATACAAATAAAGGCCATGGCCGGCTTCATCTTGTATCTTGGCTAGCAAAATCGCTTTGCGTTGCAAAGTCGGTGCGCGCGTCACCCAATTCCCTTCGGGCAGCTGACCTACGATTTCAGAGTTGGCATGCTGAGAAATTTGCCGAATTAAGGTTTTGCGATAACCCTCGGTCATCCAATCCTTAGGTTCAATCTTGATGCCAGCATCTATCTTTTCTTGAAATGCGCGCTCTTCCGCACTCATCTCAGACATTGCCTGCACACGGGCAGCACCGGTATCTACCATTTGGGCATACATGCTGTTGGTCTCCTCACGAATTGATTACCCTGCTTGTATTTTGCTATATGATACGCGAAATTAAATATATTGAGTAAATTCGTATCATTTAAAAAAATCTGTAAATCCATGGTTTTTTTCGCCTTTTCTCTTTAATTTCAGCTACTTAGCGCCTATGAAACATAAAGCCATAGACAAATGGATTGCTGGATTTTTAAAGCAGCAACCACCGCGCGCAAAGTCCATCGTCATGACGGTTTTTGGTGATGCGATTGCGCCGCGTGGCGGCACAGTTTGGCTAGGCAGTCTGATTGCACTAATGGATGCACTGAAAATTAATGACAGGCTAGTACGCACCAGTGTTTTTCGGCTGACTGAAGAAAGCTGGCTACATGCGAATCGCAGCGGTCGTCGCAGTCAGTACTCGCTCACCTCTCAAGGCGCCAAACGCTTTGCGCGAGCGCATCAACGTGTGTATGCACCTGCCAGTTCAGCTTGGGATGGTCGTTGGATATTCGTCATTGCTCCACCTGCATTGAGCAGTAGCAGCGATCGAAACCAATTAAAAAAAGAATTATTGTGGGAAGGGTTTGGACTGATCGCACCCGGTGTGTTCGTGCATCCAGGAAGTAAAGAAGCTGCCTTATCAGAAATTTTGCAACGTACCGGCAATGCTGATCATGTGTTTGTTTCTGCTGCGACTAATCTCGCTGATATCACGAGTCGACCACTGACAGATTTATTAACGCATTGTTGGCAACTTGAAGGCGTTGTGAAAGGTTATGCAGATTTTGTTAAACGCTTTGCTCCTCTACTCGCTTTACTGCAAGAACAAAGTGATTTAACTGATCAACAAGCTTTTGTTATTCGCACCTTGCTCATCCATGCGTTTCGTCGAGTGCAACTACATGATCCTCAATTACCTGCTGAATTATTACGTGCAGATTGGCCAGGAGCGACTGCTTATGATGTGTGTAAAGCGATTTATCAAATCGTTACACCACAAGCAGATGCTTATGTCGCACTCACACTAGCGACTGAACAAGATGTGGTGTTGCCTATCGCTGCAGAGTTTATGCAGCGATTTCAGCAAATATGATTTGTGCGTATAGATAAAACTATTAACTTAACTCCGCCACCATCTCAATTTCTACACAGCTTCCCATGGGTAATTGCGCTACCCCAAATGCAGATCGTGCATGCTTACCGGCTTCACCAAAAATTTCACCCAACAACTCTGATGCGCCATTAGTGACGAGATGATGCTCAGTAAATTCAGCAGTTGAGTTCACTAAGCTCACTAATTTCACTATGCGTTTTACTTTAGATAAATCATCACCACAGGCTGCTTGCAGAGTCGCCATTAAATCAATTGCTACTGAACGTGCAGCTTGCTTACCCTGCTCAGTTGTCATATCTCTACCTAATTGACCTACCCACACCTTGCCATCTTGCTTGGCAATGTGCCCCGATAAATAGACGGTGTTGCCAGTCTGGACATACATGACATAAGCAGCAGCTGGTGTCGCCACTGGCGGCAAGCTGATGTGTAAATCCTTTAATTTTTGTTGAATAGACATGATGCACTCCAATGAAATGGT
>JAXISQ010000082.1:0-6751 GCA_034680505.1 Noviherbaspirillum sp. | reverse complement strand
GGACACCACCTTATTGTTTGCACTCTGGCCGTATTCAAATCACGATAAAGGCGAGTATCTAGGTTTGGGCGGCTATCTCACCTTACCCACAGGTGAATATCAACCTAAAGCCGGTTTTAATCTGGGCGCAAATCGATATTCCTATGCGCTACAGCTCGGTTATCAAAAATCGCTTTCCTCTTCAGTCCAATGGATGACTGCCTTAGATGCAACATGGTTTAATCAGAACGATCAATATCGTCGCCCATTACAACCACTCATTACTTCAATCGCCACCCTAGATCAAAAAACTTTATACAGCCTACAAACAGGTTTGCGGTACGTCATTAACGATAACTACTCACTCTCTGCCATGTATTTTCATACTGTAGGTGGCGAAGAAATAATTAATGGTAACGATCAAAATAATCGTACCGATGTACATCGCTATCAATTATCCGCCTCAACAAAACTACCGGTTGGAAGATTAATCTTGCAATATGGTGGGGATATAAAAACGCAAAATGGTTTTTATGAAACCAGCCGCGTCATCTTGCGCTACGCCACTCAATTTTAAAATCTCTACTTCCACAAAACTGTCAACTTGGTTGATAGATAACTCTTGAGTATTTACCTAGACAAGTAACACTGCAAATCAGTGTAAACAGAAGTAATTATTTCTCCACCACTCAACCATTTCTAACAGTTTCGTCATCATAAATTAAACGTTTATGACAATGTCGTCATTTGTAATAAGTATGAATGGTTTGTAATTAAGCGATGAGCTCTACCTGTTTAAGGTTTCCCCTGGCGCACTCTGCTACGCAGATTGAGACTACTTGTGGTCGCAGCCAATTCAGCGGGAAATCGGGGCAATGGGTTCATCAGATTTACTACGTCATTTATTTAAAAATCTTAACCTGGACAAGTATATGTCCCGGAAGGATGCTGACGACCCCGTAGAGCTCACGCCTCATCTATCCTTAGTAACCGGCATCATTTACATGATGATCGCAGATGGCCAAGTATCCGAACAAGAGAGTAGCCACCTTCAATCTATCATCGGCGGGAATGAAGAGGTATTACATCGTGCATTAAGTTATGTTGAATCGAACAGCATTGATGAATACCTAGAAACGCTACCAAAAATACTCAGTAATGCACAAAAAGTTTGCATATTAATGAATATATGCGACTCCATCATGGCAGATGGAGAACTTGCTGAAGATGAGCAAATATTATTCGTCCGATTTTTAACTGCGGTTGGTTTGACCGAAGAATCGTTCAAACCTTATTTAAGAACGATCTCAGTAAAAAATGAAAGAGGCATACTCGGCTCTTTTAATCAAGAATTCACACCCGAAGAACTCAGACCGCCACTGATTTTAGCTATCTGTTTAATCTACATGATGTCCTCTGATGGACAAATGGCAAAAGAGGAAATAGGCCAGCTACACATGGTAATAGGCAAATGCCCTAGCCTATTACAGTCTGCATTGAAATATGTAGGAAAAAATAGAGCCCCTGCTTTTTTAAAAGCAGCAGCCCCTTTACTTGACCCTATGCAGCGTCTTTGCGTTCTAACCAATGCTTGGGACATCGTACTAACAGACGGCAAGATAGAAAAAGCAGAAACAGAACTATTTAAAAAAATGCTGCTTGCATTTGGCTACACACAAGCTAGCTTTAAGCCATATTTCAATATTCTTCATATAAAAAATAATAAACCTGAAGAAGATAGAAATAACAGAAGAAACAGTAGCTTTGCCATGCCTGGCGCACAGGGTGGGAATAGAAATTTTAATACCAATCAAAAAGCCTTTGTTTCAGAAGGCACAGCTCGCCCTGGTATTAACACACGCTCAGGCTTTGTGAATGCGATCGCACCTAAACGCGACACAACACGACAAAATGCACTCGATAGCATCATCGGTAGTCAGATGCAAGCGAATATCGATAGCCTTGCTAACGTCATTCAAGAGCAAGAAGATCTTGAAGAAATTACTGACAATGCAACTTATAACGATGGCGTATTTAACGCTCAATATCAACAACTAGCGACTGATGATGAAGACATCATCAGCAATCTTGGCGACAAAGCTGGCTTAAATAGCACCATAGTGTCTGAGGCAGATACATGGTCCTCATTCCAAATCGATCCTAGCAATCCGAATCGACATAGTGATTTCGAAAAAGGCTTAAGTGCTGAACTAGGGAAAAAATTCAATGACTTTTCCATTAGTGCAGATGATGCAAGTGCTCGAGGATTTTCTGGAGCAACCATTGCAGAAACCTTGGGACGCGCATCGGATGCAACTATCGATGCGCATCAAGTTCTCGTTCAAAACAGACCATCTCTACTTTCACCCGTCAATGATTCAAGTTTCACAGACTATCTTTCTACAATCACTCCACGCATGCAAACTGTGCAAGACCGCACAGCTACTATTAGCACGTCATTAGCAAACATTAATTCTCATGCATTCAATCTTAAAGATATCGGAAGAAAAGATATGACCACTTCATCCTTAGCAACGCAAGAAAGCGTAAGAAGAATTAACCAAAGAACAGCGCATGGAGAAGGCCAGCTCAGCAAACCGGGATTAACACTGGCAGCAAGTAATGATCAGCGACAAAATACATATCATGCCGAAAATACTAACGAAAAAAATCAAGGCAATACAGGGATAAAATTATTCTCTAGTATTTGCTTTACAGTTATATGCGCAGCACATGGCTTTACAAGTTATGGTGAATCAATCTTAAATAATCAAATTCTAGATCATCAACACCAAGCAGCTGTTGCACACAATGCTTATCAAAGCGTAGCAGCACAACAAGTCAATTATCAGTTATCTGCGAATGACCTTGCACTCACCCTGCAAAACAAAGATTCACTCACCGATGAACAAGTTGATCTCGCTGAGACAAGATTAGTGCTTTATCAGTCCACTATACAAAGTAAAGAAACTTCACCTGATAGCAAAGATGGCAAAAAAGAATTGCAGGAAACTGCCAAACAACAAGAAAGCATGGTCGCTGAAATTAATCAGCAACTTAATTGGCTCGTCATTGCAAAATCCATCTTCTTACTCGGCTTGGGCTTAAGTGTGATGGGATTTTTTTCTAGATCCCGCTGGTTAGCTATTGCGAGCACTACTACTTTTATAGCAGGCGCAGGAATAGGATTAAGTGGATTTTTTGCATTAATCTAAACAAAGATTAAAAATCAAATTCATCACTCCAATCAAACAATGAAATGGGGTGCAATGTATTGCACCTCACACTCCATTAAAAATTTACAAAATTTTTGTAGGTGCGATTAGCGTAGCGTAATCGTACGTGTATTTTTTTACGTGCCCATTAATCAATCGGATGATTACGCTACGCTAATCATCCCTACAACTTCTTCAAACCAGATACATTATTTGTAGCCGTAATGATGCATACTGTATTGCACCCCATACTCCATTTTAAAAATACAAATTTTGTAGGTACGATTAGCGTAGCGTAATCGTACGCATCTTTTCAAATCCAAAATAACATCATCGTCATAAAATTAATACTATTTGAACTTGGCTTTGGTAATTCATGTGTAACATTCAAGAAATAATATAATTACTGCTGCATCAAGCATAATTTCATTAATTTCAACACTTTAAGAGGGCCAATTGAAAAAAATTCTTATCGCTTCCGTCTTTATTTCCCTATGCGCAAACGTCGCTGCAGTTGAATATCCAGCTGAGATACAGGGCAAATGGGGCACTTCTGCAGAATATTGTCCAAATCTAGAAATAGATAAAAAATATGCTGTCATGGGCACAGAGCAGACTTGCGAAGCAAAGTCCGTGAAGAACAATAATGGCAAATTTCAAATCAAAGAAATGTGTAATGGCGAAGGCGGTAGCGCTGCTGAAAACGCCACTTACAGCGTTGAAGGCGATACCTTAGTTCGCTCTTATAGAAAATTTTCAGATAAATATGTACGTTGTGGTGGCGCTAAACCTGCAGCAGCACCTGCGGCAGCTGCACCGGCTAGCAATACAGCAGCCGCACAAACTTGTAGCTTAGTGCCAGGATCAGCAGGCGTTACAACCTTTTTAGATGAGAAACTCAAAAAGGCTGGCAATGCCATTCGTGACACGGATGGATATGTCTTCAAAGCAGACAAGAAAATCAAAGTGAATAAAACTGACGTACTCGTTGGTAAATTAATTCGCAGCGATGGTTCAGTATCTGAAGCTAAATCTTATGCATTCGCAGATGAATGGAATTGCAAATAATTTTTAGCGTAATACTGCTAACGAAAAAGCCCGCGTTGCGGGCTTTTTTAATGTCTTAAGAAAAGAATTAAAACTTACCGTTCTTATTCTTCCACTCAGCCTTGGCTGGAATAGTTTCCATGGTGTCCCAATGCTCAGCAATTTTCCCACCCTCTACACGGAACAAATCATAAAAAGAGGTAGGCTTACCAGCAAAACTTCCTTCGCTAATCACTAAAACAAAATTACCTTCACCCAAAACTTTGTGGATGCGATTGTATTTCATCGTGATACCTTGTTCAGCCAATGCTTTTAATGCAGCACCTAAACCTGATAGGCCATCACCAATTTGCGGATTGTGCTGTAGATATTGGTCACCATTAAAATATCCAGCCAGCTTATCCATTTTCCCTTTAACGAGAATATCTTCTACAAATGCACGCACAAGTTTTTTGTTTGCAGCAGTTTTATTGACATCTTTTATCTCTGCACTACCATCTGTCATCGTACGGCCACTAGGATTGGGACTAGTAGGTGTGACTTGAAGATTATCCCAATGCTCAACAATTTTTCCTGACTCAAAGCGGAATACGTCAAATCCTATCTTTGGACCGAAAAAATTATATTCAGTATGTGTCACTACATAATTTCCATCTTGAATAACACGCACTGTATTAACTTTTGCGCTGTCCTTAGGAAGTTGCTGTAACACTGCACCGAATCCAGCTAAGCCATCACCAACCATTAAATTATGTTGTTTATATTTATTTGGATTGATATAAGCCACAGGCTTTGCATCGCCAGTTTCTATGCTTTTTAATAATTGAACGACCTGATCTTTTTTGGAAATCGTACCTTCAGCTTTATTAGCACTATCCGCAAAAGAGAGCGAACAGAGAGAAAGTAACGACATACCAACGATAGAACTAAATTTTGATGCGCGACTTAACATATTAATTCCCTTTCTAATTACTAAGAGTCGAATATCGACGAAGGTAAGAATAGGATTAATTACGCGAGAAGTCTCGATATAATACGGGTATTAATAGGTAGATTTCGGACAAATTTATATCTTTATGCCCAAACCCTCAAAAAAAGGGATAGAACGCGTTCCCTTTAGCCCTCATGCAAATTACGCGCTAGATATTGAATTATTGACAGCGAAAGATTTACGCAAACGCGTTGCTGAGAATCGATTTCGATTAGCACATCAAATTGATTTCTATATGCTTGCATTAATTACAAAAGGAACTTGTAATCATGTTATTGACTATCAACCAATTCCCTGTACACGTAGAACCTTACTACTAGTCCAGCCGGGTCAGGCACAACAATTTGATGCAAATCTTGACTGGGACGGATGGTTAGTTATTTTTCGATCAGAATTTTTAGCATTATTTAGTACCGATCAATTAAAAAATAATGCATTAGCTGAAATTCTTCAAAATTTATCTTCTAGCCTAAAGTTAGATGAATCAATTTTTAAAATTTTTGATTCAACCTTACATTTAATGCAGAAAGACACCACACGTAACGAAGCAAGTTGGCCCCTTAATTCATTACTACGCTTTCAATTGCAATCACTCTTAATGCGTTTATTTGTATCGACGCAAACGCCAGTTACAGGAAAATCTAATGGCGTTATATCAGCTAGATTTTTACAATTTAAAAAACTCGTTGAGGAAAATTTCAAATCACAGCACCAAGTTAGCTACTATGCAGAAAAAATAGGCTGCAATGCAAAAAGTCTGACAAGGTCATGCCTAGATGCTTTAGATTTAACTGCAAAAGAATTTATTGCTTCAAGAATTAATTTAGAAGCCAAACGATTGTTAACCCATACTAGCATGGGCATCACAGTCATTTCAGATCTTCTGGGCTTTGATGAGTCGACCAACTTTACTAAATTTTTTAAACGTGAAACCGGACTCTGTCCTACTGAGTTCAGAGATGAGCATTTTTCTAAATATAATTAAATTGATTTTTTTAAGGCATTAATTCAAAACCTTTTTTATGATTGTTTAATTCATAAATGATGTAGTAGGTTCCGTTAGCGTAGAGTAATCGTACTTAATTTTATACGCCATTTAACTTCTCGGATGGTTACGCTACGCTAACCATCCCTACGACATCACCAAGTAGACAGCATTCTCGTAGTCATCATGCGGCGCAATCCATTGCGCCCTACCTTCACCAATAAAATATGCATCGGGTTTTGTAGGTACGATTAGCGTAGCGTAATCGTACGAACCAACTCACCCCAATCTAACCCTGTATCCGCCTAAGCTATAATCCTGCGAGCAGTGCTTCTGCCTGCCTGCGTCTCGCCGTAGTTCAATGGATAGAACAAGTGCCTCCTAAGCGCTAGATACAGGTTCGATTCCTGTCGGCGGGACCAAATAACTCACTGAGAATAAACAATAAGAACCTAGAGACACATCGCATGCATAGAACAATTTTTACTACGCCTGTCGTTAATTCTTTTCTTCGAAAAATTTCTACTACTTTCT